>NZ_RZSX01000051.1:0-14285 GCF_004023105.1 Mesorhizobium sp. M5C.F.Ca.IN.020.32.2.1
GCGCCATCCGCATTTCCGGACTGACCGAAGCCGATAAGCGCGCGGTCCTGGCGACGCGCGTCGCCGGCGTAATCGACAAGCTTCCGGTCAAGCAGGGACAGCGCGTCAAGACCGGCGACCTCGTGCTGATGTTGGCAGCCGAGGAAAAGCTTTCGGCGGTCAGCAACGCCAAGCAGCTTCTGGTTCAGCGTCAGGCCGAACTCGACGCGGCGTTGCGGTTGGCGAAAACCGGCAATCTGCCCAAGCTGCAGCTCGATACGGCGCGCTCGAATTTGACCTCGGCGCAGGCTCTGCTGGAGACGGCGCAAGCCGAGCTTGACCGTAACGAAGTGAAGGCGCCCTTCGACGGCGTCATCGACCGAGTGCCGGTGGAGCTTGGCAGTTCCGTGATGCAGGGCGGCGAAGTGGCGACCATTCTGAGCCTTGATCCGGTGATCGCCCGCGGCGAGGTCAGCGAACGCGATCTCGGCTATCTGAAGATCGGCGACAAGGCGAATGTCCGGTTGGTCAGCGGCCAGAATGTCGAGGGCACCGTGCGCTATATCAGCCGCGACGCCTCGTCCGCCACCCGCACCTTCCGCGTCGAGATCGCAATCCCCAACCCCGAGGGCACTATTCCGGCCGGGATGACCGCCGAGATCGCGCTAAGCGCGCAGCCGACCGACGCCGTCATTCTGCCGCGCTCCGTGGTGACGCTGGGCGACAAGGGCGACCTCGGCATTCGCGCCGTCGACAAGCACGACAAGGTCGTGTTCTTCCCGATCGACCTGGTCGACGACACGCCAACCGGCCTAGTGCTCGGCGGCATCCCCGCCGATGCGCGCATCATCGTTGCCGGCCAGGAACTGGTGAAGGAAGGCGAAGTGGTCAAGCCGGTCGAGGCCGACCGGGCGACCATCCAAAAGCTGTTGGGCGAAGCGACGGCCGGGACGCAGTAATCATGGATATCGTAAAACTCGCAATCAACAACGCCCGGCTGACCATTTCGGTCCTGGTCTTCCTCATCCTTGCGGGTGCGGTCGCCTATCAGTCGACACCGAAGGAAGCGGAACCCGACGTTCCGATTCCCATGATGTATGTCAGCCTGATCTATCAGGGCATCTCGCCTGAGGATTCGGAACGCCTTCTGCTGCGGCCGATGGAAGCCAAGCTGAAAAGCCTCAAAGGTCTCAAGGAGATGCGTTCGGCCGCCTTCCAGGGCGGCGGTTACGTGCTGGTCGAATTCCACCCGCAGACGGATCTGGCGACGGCGTTGCAGGACACGCGCAGCAAGGTCCAGGATGGCAAGGCCGACCTGCCGCAGGCTGCCGAGGAGCCTGTAGTCTCCGAAGTCAACGTCTCCGAGTTCCCCGTCCTTGTCGTGACCCTGTCGGGCGAAGTGCCCGAGCGCATGCTGACGGCGGCGGCGCGCGAGTTGCGCGACCGCATCGAGGAAGTGCCTGGCGTGCTGGAGGGCTCGCTGCAGGGCGCCCGCGACGATCTCGTCGAAGTCGTCATCGATCCGATGAAACTGTCTTCCTACGGGCTGCAGCTCGAGCAACTGATCGGTGCTGTCGGTGATTCCAACAGTCTTGTCGCCGCCGGCAACATCGAAGGATCCGAGGGCAAATATGCGGTCAAGGTGCCGTCGCTGATCGAGACGCCGGAGGACGTGGCGGCGCTTCCGATCGTCGCCGGCCCCAATGCCGTGGTGCAGGCCAAGGATATCGCCACCGTCCGCTCCACCTTCAAGGACGCCGAGACGGTGACCCGTCTCGACGGCAAGCCGGCGATCGCCATCGAAGTGAAGAAGCGCATCGGCTCCAACCTGATCGACACGATCGCCCAGGTGAGGGCCGTGTCCGATGCCTTCATAAAAACCATGCCGGAAGGTATGCACGTCACCTACACGCAGGACAAATCGGTCTTCGTCAACCAGTTGCTCGGCGATCTGCAGAATCACGTCATGATCGCCGTGATCCTGGTGTTCATTGTCATTCTCTACGCGCTCTCGGGCCGTGCATCGCTGCTGATCGGACTGGCCATCCCATCGTCCTTCCTGATCGGCATTCTGCTGTTGGCCATGATGGGCTACACGATCAACATGATCGTGCTGTTCAGCCTCATCCTGGCGGTCGGCATGCTCGTCGATGACGCCATCATCGTCACCGAATTCGCCGAGCGGCGGATGAGCGAAGGCATGCCTAAGGCAGAGGCCTTCGCACTTGCCGCCAAGCGCATGGCCGGTCCGGTTATCGCCGCGACGATGACGCGCATCGCCGCCTTCTCGCCGCTGCTGTTCTGGCCGGGTATCATCGGCGATTTCATGAAATACATGCCGATCACGCTGATCGTCACGCTTTCGGCCTCGATGCTCTATGCGCTGGTCTTTGCGCCGGCGCTCGGCGCCCTGTTCGCCAAGGCGCCGCCGCATCACGAGAATGACAACCGCGACGGCTGGTACATGGCCGTGGTCAAGCAGGCGGTTCGCTTTCCCATTACCGTACTTCTGCTCACCGTTGGCCTTTTGTTCGGTGTCGGCTTTGCCTATTCGAAATACGGCGCTGGCGTCGAGTTCTTCCCGAATGTCGAGCCTGACTACGGCCTGCTCTATGTGCACGCCCGCGGCAACCTTTCGCTCGCCGAAATGGATGCCGCCACGAGGACCGCCGAGAACCGGCTTCTCGGCTGGCCGGGCGTGAAATCGGTCTACACCCGTGTCGGCAAGACCCAAGGCGGCGGCCAGGACATTCCTGAAGACGTGGTCGGCGTAATCCAGTACGAGTTCGTCGACTGGCGCGAGCGCAAATCGGCGAACGCGATCCTGGACGAACTGCGCGGCGTCATGGCCGGCATTCCCGGCGTCGATGTCGAGGTTCGCGTGCCCGAGGCCGGCCCGCCCACCGGCAAGCCGATCCAGATCAGGCTTTCGGCCGTCGACCCGAAAGGTCTCGACGACAAGGCGCGCGCCGTCGCCGCGCGCATTGCCAAGGTGCCCGGCGTCATCGACATTTCCGACGGCCTGCCGCCGCCCGGCGTCGACTGGGCGCTCGACGTCGATCGCGCCAAGGCGGCGCAATACGGCATCAGCCCGACCTCGGTCGGAACGGTTGTGCAACTGGTGACGAACGGGCTGAAGCTCAGTGAATACCGGCCAGCCGGTGCTGACGACGCCGTCGACATCAGGCTGCGTCTGCCCGAGGACCGGCGCACGCTGTCGACACTCGATGACCTCAGGGTGCAGACTTCGCAAGGTTCGGTGCCGATCTCGAATTTCGTCGTGCGCAAGCCCGAGCCGACCGTCGGTATCCTCAACCGCATCGACGGCGCGCGCACGGTGGTCGTCCAGGCCAATGTCGCCGCCGGCGAGCAAGTCGCTTCTGTCCAGCAGCAGGTCAGCCAGGCGGTCGCCGATATGGATCTCGGCAGCGGCATACGCTGGAAGCTCGCCGGCTCGAACGAGGACAGCGCCGAGGCCAGCGCCTTCCTCAGCAAGGCCTTCGGTGCCGCGATCTTCCTGATCTTCTTGGTGCTTCTGATGCAGTTCAACAAGTTCACCAGCGTCTGGCTGGTGCTGTCCTGCGTGGTCATGGCGACGGTCGGGGTGTTCCTGGGATTGCTTTTGACAGGAGAGGCGTTCGGCATCGTCATGTCGGGCATCGGCGTCATCGCGCTCGCCGGCGTGGTGGTGAACAACAACATCGTGCTGATCGACACTTATGACCGGCTGCGCGAAGAGGGCTGGGACAAGATGGACGCGGTGCTGCAGACCTGCCGTGAGCGTGCCCGGCCGGTCGTGCTGACGGCGGTGTCGGCGATCCTCGGCGTGCTGCCGATCGCTTTCGGCCTCGGTCTCGAAATCTTCCATCACGAGACGACGATCAACGCGCCGTCGACGCAATGGTGGATATCGCTGTCGTCGGCGATCGTCTTCGGCCTGTCCTTCGCCACCTTGCTGACGCTGGTGGTGACACCGTCGATGCTGATGGTGTTCACGCGCAGTAAGAACAGCCGCTTCTATGCATTCTTCCGTCGGGTGTTCCGGCGCGGCAAGACAGTCGGTGCGACTGTAGAGGCCCCCGCAAGACCGGGCTCGCTTGACGAGTCGGCGATCGCCTTCCCGAAGGCCGCCGAATAGGCCAACTTTGCTTGGAGTGCCGAGCGAATTCTGATCGCGCAAAGAAAAGGCCGCCGGGAACAACCCAGCGGCCTTTTGCATTGTCTGTCATGCGACACCTCAAAGCGGGGAGTTTCTCATGACGCTCAGCACCATTCTCGTCATCATTCTGATCCTCATTCTGATCGGCGCGGTGCCGGCATGGCCTCATTCGCGTTCCTGGGGTTATGGTCCCTCCGGCATCGTCGGCGTCATCCTGATCGTGCTGCTGGTGTTGCTGCTGATGGGCAGGATTTGACCGGGAGTTTGGTGCGCTCGACAAGGTACAGCGCTGCGCGCCTTCTGAGGGCGCAGCGCTGTAGCATTTGATTTTCGCTTGGTCCTTTCCGAGCCTTCGGTTCGGATCATCCGTCGGGTAGTACCACTTTCCGTTTTCAGGCAGCTTTCGAAACGCCGTCAATCGTGGCGACACTGAGATCATCGAGAGCGCCTGCCACCGCCTTATGCAGGGGCGTATGCGGGATCGTGCCGATGATGCCTTCCAGCCTTGCCGAGACCAGCCGGTGCGGTTCGAAGCGCAGATAGGACATCGAGACGATCTCGCGCCACATTGCCACGAACGGGCTGCCAGCGCGCAGCACCCACCACGGCATCGACGTCAGTTTCAGCGTGCGCCCGAGCGCTTTTTCCGCAGCCGCCTTGATCTCGAGATCGGTAACGGCGTGGCCGGGAAAGGTCAGCGCTTCGTAGGAGCCGAGCTTGTCGAGATTCTCGGCTAGCCCGACGAACGCCTTGGCCAAGTCCGGAAGGTAGGCCCATTCATGCACGAGATCGACCGGCCCGGGAGCGGTATAGACGCCCTTGTCCATCTTGGCGGCGACGATCAGATCGAACCACGCTCCGCTGCCGGTGCCACCGAAGAAATCGCCGGCCCGCAGCAGAATGGTGCGCACTCGACCCGCTTCGGCCTCGCGGCGAAAGAGGTGTTCCATGGCGACGCGGATGCGGCCCTTTTCGGTCGTCGGGTGGAAGGGCGTGTCTTCGGTGATGACCGCCGGCATCGGCGAGCCGTAACTGTAAACGCTACCGGGAGCGAGGTGCAATGCGTCGTTCGCCCGGCACGCGGCCATGACATTCTCGGCCATCGGCAGGCACTTGTCCCAGTCGGTGTAGATCGGGTTGAGGCCGTTGAAGATGATGTCGACGCCTTCGGTGGCGCGGATAAGCGCTTCGCGATCGAGCCCGTCGCCGGCGACGGCGATGGCGTCTGTGAGTTCTGCCGCGATCTTGCCGCTGCGGGTGATGGCGCGGACTTCATAGCCAGCGTCGATGAAGGCCTTGGCCACCACGCGGCCGAGTCGGCCATTGGCACCCAGAATTGCGATCTTAGTCATTTTTCGTCTCCGTGTTTGCGTTACAGTCACAATATGATCCGTCCGCAAACGAATAGAAATTGACTGAATTTTGCGACGTGATATTCATTTTTGGATGGAAGTCGACTGGAATCTGATCAAGAGTTTCGTCACAGTGGCGGAAACCGGCAGCCTGTCCGCTGCCGCGCGCAAGCTGGCTGCAAGCCAGCCGACGCTCGGCCGCCATATCGCCGAGCTGGAGCAGGCGCTCGGCGTCACCCTGTTCCGGCGCGGGCGGCGCGGCTATGCGCTGACGGAAGCCGGCAGCACGCTCTACGAACGCGGCCGGGCATTGAGCGAGCAGGCAAGCGCCTTTTCGCTATTGGCGCTGGGATCGGTCGAGGCGATCGAAGGCACGGTACGCATTGCCGCCAGCGAGGTGGTGGCTGCCTATGTCCTGCCCGAGATGACGGCTCGGCTGGGCGCCGAGGAACCCGGCATCGAGGTCGAGATCGTCGCGTCGAACCAGGTCGAGAATCTCTTGCGCCGCGATGCAGACATTGCCATCCGCATGGTCAAGCCGGCGCAGAACGAGTTGGTGGCGCGTAAAGTGGCAGACATTCCGCTCCGCGCCTGCGCGGCAAAGTCCTATCTCGATCGGCGTGGCCGTCCGCGCGAACCCGGCGATCTTGCCGGCCACGATCTGATCGGCTTCGACCGCAGCGATGAGATCATTCGCGGCTTTGCCCAGTTTGGTGTCCCGCTCACCCGCAATGCCTTCCGCTTCAGGACCGACAACCAAATCGTGCTTTGGGAGGCGGTGCGGGCGGGAAACGGCATCGGCTTCGGCCAGGAGCCGCTGGCCGATCGCGATCCGCTGGTGGAGACAGTGCTGCCGGCCCTCGCGCTGCCGACGCTGCCGGTATGGCTGGCCATGCATCGGGACGTGCGCACCAGCGTGCGCATCCGCCGTGTCGCGGATTTCCTCTATGAGGAGCTGAAACGCTATTCGGCTGGTGCTGGGTCGGGCGCGAATTCGGCGCGGTGAGCGAGCCCGGCCATCAAAAATACCACGACCAGCAGTCCCGACAAAGCCACGAAGATCGGACCGAAGCTTGAATGCTCGGCGATGAAGCCGATTGCCGACGGCGCCACCAGAATGCCGGAATAGCCCATGGTGGTGACGACGCTCATGCCGGTGCCGGACGACATGCCTTCCTGGTTGCCACCGGCCGAAAACAGGATCGGCACCATATTGGCGATGCCGAAGCCGCAAAAGGCAAAGGCTGAGATGGCGAGCCAGGGCGAGGGCGCCAGCCCGGCCACCAGCATGCCGGCGGCGGCGACAAGCGCCGAGACGCGCAGCGTCGTCACGGCACCGAAACGGTTGCGGACTCCGTCGCCAGCGAAGCGCATTACGGCCATGACGCCGGAAAAAGCGGCGTAGGCCAAACCCGCTATGGCAAGGTCGGTACCGAGTTCCTGTTGCAGGTAAAGCGCCGCCCAGTCGAGCACCGCACCCTCGGAGATCATCGTCAGCAGCGCCATCAGTCCGACCAGATAGACCAGCGGATTTCCAGGCAGCGCGAATTTGTGATGGTTGGTTACCTGAGCCTTATCCTCCTCGATCAGGTAGCGGACTGCCACTGCAATCACTGCGAAAGCGAGAGCCGTCACGACCATCGCATGGGCGAGATGACCGTAGCTCTGGATGGCGAAGCCGCCGAGAGCGCCGCCGGCGAATCCGCCAAGGCTCCAGAAGCCGTGCGAGGACGACATGATGGCGCGGGACAACCGCCGTTCCACCACGACCGCATTGGCGTTCATAGCGACATCCATGCCGCCGATCGAACCGCCGAAGATGAACATGGCTATGGCCGCCAGCGGCACGTTGGGGGCAAGCGCCACAACCAGCAGGCCGAAGCTGCCGATGAGACCGAACCAGCGCAGCACGGTGCGCGAACCATGCCTGGAGATCAGGTGGCCGCACCAAGTCATGGCTGTGACCGCGCCGGCGCCGAACAGCAAGATCAGCAGGCCAAGCGTAAATTTGCTGATATCCAGCCGGGTCAGGACCACCGGGATCTGCGGCGCCCAGGCGCCGGTCAGAAAACCATTGGCGAGGAAGATGGCCGCCACGGCCCATCGTCCACGAATGGCGGTCTGCATGATTTTTAGCGTGTCCATCGTGTAGAATCCGGTGCCACAATAGCTTCGCGCGGCAAATTAGATCGATTCAATCCTCGGTCAAGCGCTCGTTCTTGAAAGTGCTTGGGCCAAGCGACTCGCTTGAACTCGAGGTTGATGACAGCGATCGGTTAGTGATCCCTGGGGCCTCTTGCCTCGAACTCCGCCTTCTTGGCATCGGAGGCATCAGTCTGGTTGAGCGCCTGCCATTCGGCATAGGGCATGCCGTAGATGATCTCGCGCGATTGGTCCTTATTGAGATCGACGCCCCCCGCCTCCGCGGCGTCGCGATACCAGTTGGAGAGACAGTTGCGGCAGAAGCCGGCGAGGTTCATCAGGTCGATGTTCTGCACGTCCGTGCGTTCGCGCAGATGCACGACCAGCCGGCGGAAGGCGGCGGCTTCGAAATCGCGTTTTTGCTCGTCGCTGAGTTCCGTCATCGAAACCTCCTCACAGCGGCCCGGTGCGCGAGCCGAATCGTTTGACGTGATGTATATCGGGACGGCGGTTGATCGCGTCAACGATCGGCGCCAGCCGTTCAGCCCAGGCGACCGCATCCTTCCGACCGGCGATCAGGTCCTGACGGATTTCGATCAGCGCATGGGCAAAGCCGTTGACTATGGCATGCCTGAACATGGTGTCGCCGCGCAATGCGCCGTCATAGGGCTCGTTGTCGCCAACGATAAGGCTTTTGTCCTTGGCAAGCATTTCGATCAGCGGTCGCGCCACCCGGTCGTCGCGATCCCACAAGACACCAACATGCCAAGGGCGCACGAGCCCCTGCATGAATGGGGTGAAGGAATGTACCGAAAAAATGAAGGGCGCGCTTGCGGAAGCCTGTGCCACCGAGGCGATCATAGCGCCGACCGCATCGTGATAGGGCCGATAGAAGCGGTCGAGCCGCCTTTCACGTTCTTTCACGGCAAGTGGATAATTTCCCGAAATGACGGTGCCGTCATAGAGTTGGCGGATCAGCGTCGGATCGTCCTCGCCGCGATTGGTATCGATCAGAAGTCGCGAAAAATTGGCGAGTACCGCCGGCACGCCGAGCAAAGCTGCCAGTTCGCGCGTCACCGTCTCGACACCGATGTCGTAGGCGATATGGCGATCGAATTCCGCCGCCGGCAAGCCGAGGCTGCCATACTCTTCCGGCAAGTCGCGACGGGCGTGATCGGCCAAAAGCACGATGCCTCGCTTGCGGTCGCCCTCGACGAGGTCGAAAGGCGCGAAAACTGTGGATCGGGTCATCGGCGGGAAATGGTCTGTTCGCTGGCTTCCGGGGAGGATGGTATCGTCATTCCACGAAGGGGATCATTACGCAATGCCGTCGTTTGGCCACGGTTTCTGCGGAAATCTGGCAGAAGGCGACAGATCGTGCGCCGAAGCCTTTCTAAATCGATTGGAATTGAGCAAAAGGGCGCGTTGACATGCGCCCGGACTTTTCCGAAAAGGGGCGTTGAGAGATGCGAATGTGGTTCTTGAGGGATTTCAGGATGGGTTCCGCCGGCAGGCCGCGCGTGCGCTATGCCTTCGCCATGCCGCTCCTCACCCTTTCCGTGGGCCTCGCCGCGATGGTTGCTGCCTCGCCGGCGCGCGCCGATTTCCGTGTCTGCAACGCCACGCAGAACCTGGTCGGCGTCGGCATCGGCTATCGCGCCAAGGCTGGCTGGATCACCGAAGGCTGGTGGCACATCGAGGGATCGAGCTGCAAGACACTGATCGAAGGGCCGCTGTCATCAAGATTTTACTATCTTTATGCAGAAGACGCCGAGCGCGGCGGGCGCTGGGATGGCCCGATCAACATGTGCGTGGCCGAAAAAGAGTTCAAGATCGCCGGCGTTACCGATTGCGTCGCCCGGGGCTTCCAGCGCGCCGGATTCCAGGAATATGACACGGGCGAGCAGGCAAGCTGGATGGTCCAGCTGACCGATGACCCCGCAACGGGGGGCGTTCCAGCCGCCCCGGGAACAAACAGTCAATGAGACGCAGCCGCAAGGTCAAGATACTCGCCACTATCGGTCCGGCCTCCACCTCCGAGGACATGCTGAAGAAGCTCTTCGAAGCCGGCGCCGACGTGTTTCGCATCAATATGAGCCACACCGATCATGAATTGATGCGCACACTTGTCGGTCGCATCCGCACCGTCGAGAAAGCGGTCGGCCGGCCGATCGGCATTCTCGCCGATCTGCAGGGGCCCAAGCTGCGGGTCGGCAAGTTTGCCAACGGCAAAGAGACGCTGACACTCGGCCAGACCTTCACGCTCGACGACAATCCCGAGCCCGGCAATTCGACCAGGGTCTATCTGCCCCACCCGGAAATCCTCAGATCGGTTGAGGCCGGTCACCGCCTTTTGATCGACGACGGCAAGCTCGAGCTGAAGGCGGTGAAGAGCGACGGCAAGGCGATCGTCTGCACTGTCGTCGCCGGCACCAGCATCTCCGACAAGAAGGGCGTCAGCCTGCCCGACACCGATCTGCCGGTCGGCGCGCTGACCGAAAAGGACCGCAGGGATCTCGATGCGGTGCTGGCCACCGGCGTCGACTGGGTGGCGCTGTCATTCGTCCAGCGTCCGGAGGATTTGGCCGAAGCGCGCAAGATCGCGCGCGGCCGGGCGCTCATCATGGCCAAGATCGAAAAGCCTCAGGCCGTCGCTCGGCTGGCCGAGATCATCGAACTTTCGGATGCCTTGATGGTTGCCCGCGGCGATCTCGGCGTCGAAATGCCTCTCGAAGCCGTGCCCGGCATCCAGAAGCAGATCACCCGCGCCGCGCGCCGCGCCGGCAAGCCGGTGGTGATCGCCACGCAGATGCTGGAATCGATGATCACCGCGCCGGTGCCGACCCGCGCCGAGGTGTCGGACGTCTCGATCGCGGTGTTCGAAGGCGCCGACGCTATCATGCTCTCGGCCGAGTCCGCGGCCGGCGCCTACCCGGTCGAGGCAGTGGCGATGATGAACCGCATCGCCAGCAAGGTCGAAACCGACCCGACCTATGCCGGCATCATCAATGCGCAGCGCTCGGAGCCCGAAGCGACCGGCGCCGACGCCATCTCGCTCGCCGCCCGCGAAATCGCCGAGACGCTGAAACTCTCGGCGATCATCAGCTATACGGCGTCGGGCACGACCGGCCTGCGCGCCGCGCGCGAGCGGCCGCAGGTGCCGATCGTCGCGCTGTCGCCGATCGTCAACACGGCGCGGCGGCTGTCGCTTCTGTGGGGCACGCATTGCGTCGTCTCGCCCGATGCCATCGACCTCGACGACATGGTCGACCGCGCCTGCCGCATCGCTTTGGACGAGGGGTTCGGCAAGCCGGGCGATCGGGTCATCATCACGGCCGGCGTGCCGCTGAGGACGCCGGGCTCCACCAACATGCTGCGCATCGCCTATGTCGGGTCGGACGTGCAGGCCAGAGGCTAATGCAAGTCGCCCAAAAATGCGCAGCGATCTTGGGATGAAAACAACCATCCAAAGCGCGTCACATGAGTCTCTTCAAACGCGACGGGCTTTAAGCCGCTCACCGGCGAATTAACCAAGCTGACCCCTTGCCTCTATGGGACCATGAGCGCAGCGACTTTCTGGCCCCGACCGAATCAAGTCGGTGAGGCGACGGCGAGTACGATCGAGATTATCAGCAAGAGCGGCCCCATCCATTTGAAATGGCTGGGAAGGCGTGCCAACCAGGCCCGTTGTCCAGCCTGGGGTTGGTTTGGCATCTGGAGAAACCCGTAGCCGATGCCCGACATCCATAGGCCGACGCAAAACATTATAAATTCGTCGATATAAGCTGCAATCATGATTGCCTAACCCCCTGATCCCCAGACAGGAAACCACACCTGGCGCTCACCGGCAAGCAGTGCCGAGACAGGTGTAGCGAAATTGCAATGGCATGACCACCAAGAGGACAACAGTTTGAAATTACCGTGGCAGCGTCGCAGTCGAGGCGCACTGGCCTGCCGGTATTAAATACCTTCGCCGGCAAGTTCTTCCGAAAGCGTGCCGACCTGATCCTGCGCGCTGCGCATCATCGGGTAGATACTGAGCACGCGTTGCCACGCTTCCAGCGCCGACTGCTTGTGGCCGGTTACGGCCATGATCTGCGCCAGGCCGGACAGTGCGCCGAAATGGCGCGGCTCGAGCTGCAGCGTGCGGTCGATGTCCGCCATCGATTTTCCAAAGTTATTCATCATGAAATGCACGGTGGCACGCCGGTTCCAGCCTTCCGCATAGGCCGGTTGCAAGGTCACCACCTGGTCGAGGAAGTCGAGCGCCACGTCGAACTTTTTTTCTTCGGCCGCCTTTTGTGACCATTGCATCATCAGGTCGATCGAGGCGCTGCCGGATTGCGACCACTCGTGCGAGATGCGCGCGGCGATGCGCTCGGCGGCCTTTTCATTGCGCTCGCGCTTCAGGTCGACAAACAGCTGGTCGAGCCTTGCCTCCCTGGTCGTGGCAACCGGAGGGGCGACCGCGTCGTCCGCTTGAGCCGGAAGCGAGGCGGAACCGAAAAGAAAAAGCGCCGCGAAGAATGCAAAGAGAATCCGCATGACCGGAATCTAACCCCGGACAGCAGATCGTCAAACTGAATTTAGCGTGAAAGGGCCGGCAGGCCGGCAAATCATGCAAGCGCGGAGGCAGGCACCCCCACGCGAAAAGACTCAGCCCTGGCGTGCCTTGTAGCGCGGAGCGGTCTTGTTGATGATGTAGACGCGGCCCTTGCGGCGAACCAGCTGGTTGTCGCGGTGACGCGCCTTGAGCGCCTTGAGCGAATTCTTGATCTTCATGGTCTTGCCCGTCGGTCTGGGCCCAGTCTTGGGCCGAATTATTAAGGCGCGCTCGGAAAGCGCGCCTCTGAACTTGTGCGTGGCTCATAAACGAGGAGCCTTGCCCGTGTCAACCGCAGCATGTGGCGAGTTTGAGTTTCCGCCCTATCGAAGGCATTAGAGCAGCGCATCCAATACCTCAAACGTGACGGCTCATTCGCGTAAAATGGCCCATCTTGCGGCCGGGACGCGCTTCGGCCTTGCCGTAGAGATGCAGCATCAGATCGGGCTCGGCGAGCAGGGCCGGGACGCGCAGGACATCGTCGCCGATCAGGTTCTCCATGACGCAGTCGAGATGGCGGCCGGGATTTCCCAGCGGCAGGCCGGCGACGGCGCGAATGTGCTGCTCGAACTGCGAGACAATGCAGGCGGCTTCCGTCCAGTGGCCGGAATTGTGAACGCGCGGCGCGATCTCATTGGCCAGCAGCGCGCCGTCGGCAAGGACAAAGAACTCGATGCCGACGACGCCGACATAATCGAGCGCCGCAAGTACTTTTGCCGCCGCCGCCTGCGCTGCAGCGGCGGTTTCGGACCCTATCCTGGCCGGCAGGGTCGAGCGGTGCAGGATGCCGTCACGGTGGACGTTTTCTGCCGGATCGTAGGCGGCGAGCGAACCGTCCATGCCGCGCGCCGCGATCACCGAAATCTCGCGTTCGAAGCCGACGAAGGATTCGAGGATCAACGGCACGTTGCCCATCGACTCGCAGGTGCCGGCAAAGCCGCCCGTTTCCATGTTGCGGAACACGCGCTGGCCCTTGCCGTCATAGCCCATGCGCCGCGTCTTCAAAACGCCGCTGCCGTCGAACTTTTTCAGCGCCGCCGTCAACTCGTCGTCATTGTCGACGGAACAGAAATCTGCCGTGGGAATGCCGATGCCGTTGAGGAATTTCTTCTCCGCCACCCGGTCCTGCGCCACTTCCAGTGCGCGTGCCGGCGGATAGACCGGGACCGTGACGGCAAGCGCGCTGGCGGCCATGACCGGCACGTTCTCGAACTCATAGGTGACGACGGCGCTGTCTGCCGCCAGTTCGGCGAGCGCAGCCGTGTCGTCATAGGCGGCGGCAATCTGCCGGTTGGCGACCTGTGCCGCCGGGCAATCCGGCTGCGGCTCCAGCACGACCGTGCGATAGCCGAGGCGGGCCGCGGCCATGGCCAGCATGCGGCCGAGCTGGCCGCCGCCGATAATGCCGATGGTCGATCCCGCAGGCAGGCTCATGGCGTGTCCGTGGGCTCGGCGGCGACCTTGGCGGTCTGGGCGGCGCGCCAGGCATCGAGCCGGGCAGCGAGCTTTTCGTCGGTCAGCGCCAGCACCGCCGCAGCCAGAAGGGCGGCATTGGTGGCGCCCGCCTTGCCGATGGCTAGCGTACCGACCGGAATGCCGGCCGGCATCTGTACGATGGAGAGCAGCGAGTCCTGTCCGGAAAGTGCCTTCGATTCCACCGGCACGCCAAAAACGGGGAGCGGCGTCATCGCCGCCGTCATTCCGGGCAGGTGCGCCGCACCGCCGGCGCCGGCGATGATTACCCGAAAGCCGGCCGCCTTGGCGCCCTTGGCGAAGTCATAGAGCCGGTCGGGGGTTCGGTGGGCCGAGACGATCAGCCGCTTGTGCGGGATACCTAGCGCCTCCAGCGTTTCGGCGGCGTGGCGCATCGTCGCCCAGTCGGACTGGCTGCCCATGATGATGGCGACGTCGGCGCGGTGATCGTCCAAGCTTCTGCTCCCGGCGGCAAAGGCGCGCATTAGCGGAATTCGGGATCGACGGCAAGGATACATGCCTCGGCGCAGCATTCAGGCGTATGGCGCCATGTTCCCTAATCCGGCCAGCGCAAGCC
>NZ_RZSX01000520.1:0-4586 GCF_004023105.1 Mesorhizobium sp. M5C.F.Ca.IN.020.32.2.1
TCCCAGAAGGATTGATGCTTGGGCGCCAGGATGAAGGAGCCTTCGGGCAGGTTTTCCTGGCCGGTGATCTCGCTTTTGGTGCCGGCGATCTTGTCGTAAAGCCACATGCTTGTGCGCGACCAGAATTTCGGCACGAACCAGGCGCGGTGGCGCGGTGACAGGAAATAGTACGGGGTCCAGAGGATCATCTGGACGATCAGATTGACATAGAAGACGAAGTTGAACGCCAGCGAGCGGATAAGGAGCATGGGGGAAGTGCCCGGTGAGGAGGTGTGCGTTGGTTACACCAAGCGCGGGCAAAAAGGAAACGATGCGAAATCGATCCGACTTGACCCGCTATCCGTTCGTCAGGCCTGCCAGGTCGCTTGCATCAGCCGCTTCTTCAGGCGAGGGGCGGCGAAATCGACGAACGCACGCAGTTTCACCGGCAGCAGACCCTGGCCGGCATGCACGAGACTGACCGGCCATGGCTGCGGCTCGAATGCCTCCAGCACGGTGCAGAGTGTGCCCGCCCGCACCGCAGCTGTGATCTGGTAGGAAAGCACCCTCGTCAACCCGACGCCGGCAATCGCGGCGTCGACCGCCGCTTCCGCGGTGTTGACCCGAAGCCGTGAGCGGATCGGAACGGCGAGCTCGGTCTTGCCGGTGGCAAAAGTCCATGCGGCGGGAGCGGTGAGCCCCTCGAAGGTGATGCAGTTATGTGCCGCGAGGTCTCTCGGGGTCTCCGGCATACCGTGCTCGGCCAGATAGGCCGGGCTCGCGCAAACAACGCGCCGGATCGAGCCGATACGGGTGGCCACCAGGCTCGAGTCGGGAAGCTCGCCGACGCGGACGGCGAGATCGATGTGCTCCTCGGTCAACTGGGTTATCCGGTCCGCGAGCATCAGGCGGATAGCCACGTCGGGGTAGGCGGCGAGGAAGCCGGTGACGACCGGCAGCACATGCAGGCGGCCAAAGACGATCGGTGCGGTGATGATCAGTTCGCCCGTCGGGGCGCTGTATTCGCCGGCGGCGGCCCGCTCGGCCTCGCCGACCTCGTCGAGAATGCGACGGCAGGCCGCCAGGTAGGCGTGACCCGCGTCGGTCAGCGTCAGCTGCCGCGTCGAGCGGTTCAGGAGACGCGTCTTCAGATGCCGCTCCAGGTCGGAGACCTTGCGGCTGACCGTTGCAAGTGGGATGCCGAAACGGCGTCCGGCGGCCGAAAGGCTGCCGGCCTCCACCGCGGCGACGAAAAGCGACATGGCCTCGAGGCGATCCATGGTTCTCCCGAAAAATGGAAGGATTGGTTGCATCTATGCCATCTGCATCCGGAGGATGGAAGGCCTTATTTTTTGCTGACTACGGCTCGCAGCTCTGCCTGCAAAGGAGGTTCCATGAATGCTCACGCCTTCACCAGCGATGTTGCCTTTACGCCGACCGTCAAGGCGATCCAGGCCCGCAAAGGCTCACGCGTGGCCTATGCCCGCGTCGAGGAGCGCGGCGGCTGGCAAGCTGATATCACGGCCGATCTCGCCGCCTTCATCGAGGCGCAGACCAGCGTCTTTCTGTCAACGGCCAATGGTGACGGCCAGCCCTACATCCAGCATCGCGGCGGGCCGGCCGGCTTCCTCAAGGTGCTCGACGAGCGGACGATCGGCTTCACGGATTTCTCCGGCAACAGGCAATTCATCACCCAGGGCAATCTGGACGACAACCCCCGCGCATTCCTGTTCCTGATCGACTATGCGCACCGACAGCGCATCAAGATCTGGGGCAGCGCGCGTGTCGTCGAGGACGACGCAGAACTGATGGCGAAGCTGATGCCGGAAGGCTACAAGGCCCGCCCCGAACAAATCATCCTGTTCACGGTTTCGGCTTGGGACTCCAATTGCCCGCAGCATATTCCGCAACGGTTCGAAGCTGCCGACGTCGCGGCGGCGCTGGCCGAGCGGGACAAGCGTATCGAACGTCTCGAACAGGAGATCGCGCGCCTGCGCAGCGCCTCATGCGCCACGGTCAAGGAATGATATAGGTCAGTTCGGCGCAGCAGCCTCGGCCAGCGCGATGCCGGTTGGCGTTGGTTTCACCGGCACGATGCCGCGCGCCAGCGCCAGCAGATATTTGTTATATTCGGTGAACAGCACGCGCAGCGCCCTGGGCTTGGTCAGCCAGCCGCCATTGCCAAGGTTGCTGTTGACAACCGGATAGGGCTCGAGCTTGGCCTTGTGGAGCAGCCGGCCCATTTCCAGCAGGCTGCGCGGCATGTGATAGTTGTTGGTGACGAGGATCACGGTGCCATAGGCGTGATCTTCCACCCACTTGGCACTTTCCTCGGCATTTCCGATCGTGTCGAGCGCGGCGCGGTCGATATCGACGCAGCAGGAAAACAATTTCTTGTCGCCGCGGGTCGCGACCTGAAGCTGGTTGCGGCTGGCGGAAGGATGCACGCCGCTGATCAGCAGCCGCTCGCCCTTGCCGGACGCCAGCAGACCCATAGCGGCGTCGAGACGCGAATGGCCGCCGGTCAGCACGATGATGGCATCGGCTTTTGCCGGATTGATAGGCGTCGCGAGACGGCTGACAGTGTTGGCGAACCAGCCGAAGCCGCCGGCAAACAGCGTTGCCAGCACGAGCAGAAAGAAAGCGGAGATGCGCAATGCGCCCGCCAATCGGCCGGGCGTGACGCGCTCGCTGGATGGCGCAATCACCAAGGGTAACTGTCCAGCCGTTCCGGTCGACTCGCGCGCGTCCATCGTCTCTATCGTTAACCCCGAAATGCGGCGTTTAGTAGGTGGAAGAGCACACATTACGTTACGCTAATTCTCTATTCGTGATCACCCCGCGTCCGGCTGGCGGACATCGATGTCGCTGAGATAGGTGACGACGGTGACATGGGAGGTTGCCGCAGTCAGCGCACCGATGACCAGCACCATGAGGACGACCCCGAGATAGCCCTCCGAACCGATAGCGAAATTACCGAACAAGGCGGTCGCCTGATCGGCCTCCGGCGTTGCCATGTTGCGCGACGACCACCATGAGAAGACGATGAAGACGAGCACCGCCGCCGCACCCCCGGCGGCTGCGCCCTTCATGCCGGTGACCAGGAAGTGGTGGCGGAATTCGCGCGCGATGAAGCGCGCTTCGGCGCCGACGAAATGCAGCACTTCGATGATGTGGCCGTTGCCGGCCATGGCGCCGCGCGTTGCGAACACCACGGTCAGCACGGTTGCCGACAGCATCAGCGCCAGCACGGCAATGCCGATTGTCACCGTGGTACGGGCCATGGCCACCAGCCGGTCGACCCAGGTGCGATGGTCGTCAAGTGCTGCACTGGGCAGCTTCGGCGTGATCGCGGCGCGCATTGCGGCGAAGTCGGGCGGGTTGTTCTCGTCTATGGTGACGATGATCAGACGCGGCACCGGGAGCTCGTCGATGTTGAGACCCGAACCCAGCCACGGCTCCAGTAGCCGCGCCGTGGCATCGCGGTCGACGATCCTGGCGCTCTTCACGCCAGGAAATTCACCGGCGATCTGCGAGGCCTGGGCAAGTGCTGCCTCCATGTCGAGGCCATCTACCGGCTTGATCTGGATGGTCGCCTCGCGTGATATCTGGTTCTCCCAGACCGAGGCGGTGTCGCGCACCAGCGTCACCGCGCCGAAGGTCAGGCAGGAGAGGAAAGTCATGATGGCAATGACCAAGACCAGTGCCCGGCCGGCGATGTTCTGCGCCGGCACGATCGGCGCCATCTTGCGCTGAGCGCGCTGCGTCGTCGCAGCCTTACCGGCGTGCTGGTCTTCGGCATGGTGAACGGAAAGGTCAGTCATAGATATCCAGCCTTCCGCCGGCCAGGATCATGCGCCGTGCGTCGACCTGTTCCATCAGGCCGAGGTCGTGCGTTGCAATCACCACCGCAGTGCCCAGCCGGTTGAGTTCGATGAACAGCCGCAACAGGCGTCGCGCCAGCGGCGGATCGACATTGCCGGTCGGCTCGTCGGCAAGCAGGATCTCGGGCTGCTCGATCAGCGCCCTGGCAATTGCGGCGCGCTGCTTCTCCCCACCCGACAGCACCGGCGGCAGCACATGCATGCGCTCGCCAAGGCCGACCCATTTCAGCAATTCGGTCACGTCGGTGCGGTAGCTCGCCTCCTCTCGCCCGCGCACGCGCAGCGGCAAGGCCACATTCTCATAGGTCGTCATGTGGTCGAGCAGGCGAAAGTCCTGGAACACCACGCCGATGCGCCGCCGCAGATGCGGCAGCTCGGTGCGCGAGATGCGCGAGCGGTCCTTGCCAAAGATGGTGATCAGCCCGCGCGTCGGCTTGAGTGACATGAACAAAAGCCGCAGCAGCGTCGTCTTGCCGGCGCCCGAAGGGCCGCTCAGGAACTGGAAGGAGCGCTCCGGTATATGCAGGGAAATGTCGCGGAGGATTTCCGGACCCATGCCATAGCGGAGGCCGACATTTTCGAAGCGGATCACGTTCGACGACCTGAAACTTGCGGCGGCGACGAGCCAGCCTTCTCTGAGAAGAGACCATCGGCCGGCATGGTTAACCCGCGGTTAATTCGGAGGTTTTTTAGGCGCGTCACAAGGGTTCCGGTGGGGAAGCG
>NZ_RZSX01000521.1:0-4582 GCF_004023105.1 Mesorhizobium sp. M5C.F.Ca.IN.020.32.2.1
CGCCACAGGTGCGGCGCGACCCCGGCGCATGCCCCCGAAAAATCGGAATCGATTTTCGCCTGGATCATGCGCGGAAAAATTCCACAGCGTCCTTTACGCGCCCAAAAGGACGCGGAGCACTGCAGTTGAGATCAGCTGCTTCAAGGGAAAATGATGCGCACCAGGCTGGAGACGGACCTCATGGTTCATCTCCCGAAACGACGTGCAACACTGGGGCGCGACGCCGTTCGATGCTCGCCCACAGCGCCATGAAGGGGCCGGCGAGCAGCAGGAACGGCGGGATCAGATAGGGAAAGTAGATGCGGGTGTCGTGGATGGGGAAGACGGTGAACGTGGCCAGCGCGCCGAGCACCAGCGCCGCAAACAGGATACCGGCACGGCGGTCGAGCTTGAAGCCGGCGCGGCTGGTCGCATACCACCCCGCCAGCGCCAGCACCGAGACGCCGACCCAGCTGTTCAGGCTGACGGCGCGGACCAGGGAGGCGGCAAGAGCCCGGAGATAGACGACAGCCGAGAAGGGTGGATCGAAACCGTCCATGTTGTAGTGCTGCTCGACGCTGGAGAACCACAGATGCGGCCACCAGCCGGGATGCTGCGCCCAATGCGGGATGGCGAAATAGGCGACCAGGGAGGCGGCAAATCCGGTCAGAGCGCCCCACCCCTTCTGCCGGAAGGCGACCAGCAATGCGGCGAAGATCGCAAGAAAGACGATGTTGTCGGGCCGCGCCATGAAAGCGAGGAAAAGCAGGATCGCGGTGGCCACTTCGCGACGGCGCACATACGCAAAAAGCCCGCCGAGGAACAGCGCGGAGCATAGCAGATCAGGTGTATTTGCCCGCGCCGCGTCACCGAATTCGGCCATGATCAGCACCGCGCCGGCGACCGGCGCCAGCGCTAGGGCGCCTTCGGACCGCAGCCAGAGCAGCGCGATCGCACCGAACAGCAGCACCGACAATACTGAGATCACACGCATCGCCTCAACCGGCGACATCACAGAACTCATCGTCGAAAGGATCTCGGCGTAAAGGAACTTGATCCGGTACATGCCGAGCAGCGAATGGAAGTCGGTGGCATTCCCGGCCATATGACTGCGGAAGCCGCCGCTGTCGTCCGTCAGTGTCTTGTACTCGCCCGCCGAGACGCCGTCCCTAACCGTGCCATAAGCATAGTCGTGCAGCGCCTGCACATCGGGATAGCTGCCCTCCTCGGCGATCGCGAGGTAGGGCAGCATGTCCCAATTGGCGTCGGGGATGAACCATGTCGTCACGGCGATCAACACGATGTAAAGCGCGAAGGCCGCCGCGCCGACCGGTGCGGCAAGACGCGCATAGGTGCCCTCGCCCCATGCCAGACCGGCCTCGGTGACCCGGTCGAGCAGGTTTGTCGAAACGGGAGATTTGGTCAGCATGGTTTCGCTCGGCGGACCTAGCTAGCGGACCTGGCTTTTGACGAAATCCTTCACGATCGACACGATGCCGCGCGACAACAGGCTGTCGAGCGCCTCGACAAAGCGGTCGACATGTTCGCGTTGGCAGATCAACGGCGGTTCGAGACGGATGACATTGCGGTTGTATTCGGTGAAGGCGACGAGCACGTCGTAGTCGCGCAGCAACAGCGCTCCGACGAAGCCGGACAAGGATCCCTTCAGCTTCTCGTCGAGCACGCTGACCACCGGCCGCAGCACCATCGGCAGGGTCTGCGAAAAATCGTGGAATTCCAGCCCGACCATCAGGCCCTTGCCGCGGACCTCCTTGATGATCTTCGGGTATTTTTCCCTCAACGCCTGAAGGCGTTGCAGCAGGTAGTCGCCGGTCACAGCGGCGTTGTCGATGAGCCCCTCGTCGTAAAGCACGTTGAGCGCCTCGATCGAGGTGACGCAGGCCTCACCCATGCCGCCGAAGGTAGCCATGGCGTGGATCATCGCCGTCTTCGGCGTGCCATAGGCCTTCATGTAGACCTCGCGCCTGGCAATCATCGCGCCGACCGCCGCCTTGCCGCCGCCGAGCGATTTTGCCAGCGCCGTCACATCAGGAACGACGCCGTAATGCTCGAAGGCATAGAAACGGCCGGAGCGGCCATAGCCGCACTGCACTTCATCGGCGACCCACAGCACACCGTACTGGTCGCATAGCGCACGCAGCTTCTGCCAGTATTCGGCAGGCGCCTGGATGATGCCGCCACCACCCTGGATGGTTTCCAGCACGATGACGCCGATCTCCGGGTCCGAGCGGAAGGTGCGCTCGACCGCTTCGATGTCGGCGAAAGGGATGCGCGCGACATTGTCGGCCACCTTGAAGTCGGCGCGGTAAAACGAGCCGTCGGTGATCGCCAGCACACCCTTGGTCTTGCCGTGGAAGGAATTCTCGGCATAGACGACCTTTGGCCGCTTCGGGCCGGCGGCGCGCTCGGCGAGCTTCACGGCCGCCTCCATGGCTTCCGAGCCGGACGAGCCCAGAAAAACCATGTCGAGATCGCCGGGCGAGCATTTGGCGAGATTGTTCGCCAGGGCGGCCGCATATTGCGACATGAAAGCGATGGCGATCTCCTGCCGCTTCTCCTCCTGGAACTTCTTGCGCGCTTCGAGAAGGCGCGGATGGTTGTGGCCGAAGGCCAGCGAGCCGAAGCCGCCGAAGAAATCCAGGATCCTGCGGCCGTTCTGATCGATGTAGAACATGCCTTCGGCGAGCTCGATCTTGATCTTGTGGAAGCCGAGCAGCTTCATGAAATGCAGCTGGCCGGGATTGAGATGCGCCTTGAACAGGTCGGTCATGCGCGCGACGTCCATCGCCTTGGCCTGCTCGACGCTGATCAAATCGGGCTTGGCGGTGATGGCGGGCAAAAGCGCCGGCGCGCTGACCGTGGCGCGCGCAGTCGTGTGGTCTGGCTTCGTCATGACGGTCATCTCAAGGGTCTCCTGCTGGCCCATCACTCGGCGGGCACGTGTCTGGCGGCGACGGCGTGGCCGTCTTTCTTGGCGCGGTATTCGCTATAGGCGGCGATCAGCATGTCCTCGTCGCGATATTGCGGCACCCAGCCGAGTTGGCGTTCGGCCTTGGACACGTCGAGCACGCAGTCCTCGTCGACGATCAGATACTGCTCCGGATCCATGATCGGCATGTTCAAGAGATCGAGCAGGTCGAGCGTGCGCTTGACTGCCCAGCCCGGTGTCGGGATCAGGATCGACTTCGACCCGGCATGCCTGATCAGATCGCCGAGCAGTTTCCTGACCGGCGGCGGGTTGAGCGAACCGAGATTATAGGCTTCATCAGGCACGCCGGCTCTCCAGGCGGCGCGCGCTGCCTCGGCGCAGTCGAACACCGAGATGAACTGATACGGGTTCTTGCCCGAGCCGATCATAGGCACCGGAAGATTCCAATCGATCAGCTTGAACAGTTTTTCGAGGATGCCGAGGCGGCCGGGACCGATGATCAGGCGCGGCCGAAACAGCGAGATCGACATGCCGCGCTTGCGCCATTCGGCGGCCAGCTCCTCGGTCTTCTGCTTCGACCAGCCATATTCGCCGAGCGGCGCGACCGGATGTTCCTCGGTCATCGGCTGCGTGATCGTATGGCCGTAGATCATGTCGGTCGTGTAATGGACGAGCTTGGGCGCGCCGGCTCTGTCCATCGCCTTTATGATGTGCTCGGTGCCGTGGAAGTTCACCGGGAAGAAGAACTGGTGGCGCTTGGCGCGCACCTGGATCGGCGACAGCATTTTCGCCGAAAGATTATAGACCATGTCGTCGGCCTTCAGCCCGACCGAAGCGACCGAGGCCGGATCGGTGACGTCGCACCTGACATATCGGACCGAACGGTAATGCGGCAGGTCGCTCTTGGCGATGTCGGCGACGACCACCTCCTCGCCGTCGGCCAGAAGTTTCGGGGCAAGGTGGCGGCCGACGAAACCGTCGCCGCCAAAGATCACATGTCTCATCGAACAATCCCGCTGGTGTGAATCTTGTCGGGGGAAAGGCCAGCCGTCTCGTCCTCGTGCTCTCGATCGCCCAAGTCCCGGCCACTTTGGGCGATCAGCACCGTGCCGACGCAGATGAAGGCGATGCCGGCGATGCGCCAGGCATTGAGGTTTTCGCGGAAGATGAAATAGGCGAAGATAGCAACGGCGACATAGGCGAGGCTGAGGAACGGATAGGCGAAGCTGAGCTCGACCTTGGACAGCACATAGAGGTGCGAAGCCATCGAGATGACGAAGGTGCACAGGCCGAAGAAAACCCACGGGCTGAAGACAATCTGCAACAGCTTCAGCAACGGATTGGTGCCCTCGAAGGAGATCGTACCGAGTGACATCATGCCCTGCTTCAGCATGAGCTGCGCAGCGGCGTTGGTCATGACCGTGAACAGAATGAAGACGATGTATTTCATGTTTATTCCGCCAGCCCTTCAGCCGTTCTATTACAAACCTGCAAACGCTTCATGAAGCACAAAACGTTTTAAGCAAATGTTGGTCTATAGACCGTTAATCACGAACTGTTCTAATTTTATCTATTCTGCGGCTTCAGCGGTTTCGCGCCGAGCCTCGAGTTTTTTCGCCGTTCGCGCCCAGAAACTCGACATGAAGGCGGGAT
>NZ_RZSX01000522.1:0-4581 GCF_004023105.1 Mesorhizobium sp. M5C.F.Ca.IN.020.32.2.1
GACAACGCACCGATCAAGGTCAGGCCCGAAAATCCGGGCGGCACCGTCGTGCCGAACCAGGACAATAAGGTCTATGACGCCGTGGCCAAGGGTGGCGCAAAGCCTGCCGAACCGGTCCAGGAAAAACTGGTCACCAACACTGAAGAGCCGGTGGACGTGGCGGCCAAGGAGCCGCCGCAGAGCCGTGTGGTCGATCTTTCGCCCGACGATATCGACACGGCTGAAGCCGCCGATGCGATCCGCAATGCCGAACCCGCCGCCGCTGAAGGCGCCAATGCGATCCGCGGCACGCAAGCGGCCGGAAATGCCGACGTCGCCGCCCTGCCGGCATCCAAATCCGAGGATCGTATCGCCCAAGTTCTGCAAGAGGCCGACCAGGGCATCGACCCCGACCTCGTCGCGGTTGCGCCGCGCAAGGTGAGAACCATGGTCGTCAAACCCGATGGCTCGCTGGTTGCGCGCGAGGATCCGGCGCCTGCGGCACCGCAGATGGCTGCCGTCGAGCCTGTCGATCCGGCGCCGCAGCATGTGGCCCCGACGGGTCAGGCCGACGTCGCAGAACAACAGACCGGTACGGTACCGCCTGTTGCCGACCAGGCAAGTGACGACCTACTGGGTGGCGACCCAGTGGGCGGCGACCAGACCGAAGCCGCCAAGCCGGAAACAGCCAAGCCGGAAACAGCCAAGCCGGAAACAGCCAAGCCGGAAATAGTCAATCCGACGGCCGCGCCGGCAGCCGCGCCTGAGGCTGAGGCCCAAACCGCCCAGCCTGCCAATACGCCGGCCTCGGTTCCGGTGGCGCCGCAGCGTCCGTCCGACCAGCCGGTCGACGTCGTCGGCGAGGTCAAGCCCGACCAGGTTGCGTCCATCAATCCCGCGGCGGGCTCGACCGGCGGTGGCTCATGGTCGATGCAGATTGCCTCCCAGCCGACCGTCGAAAGCGCCCAGTCGACCTATCAGGATCTGCAGCGCCGATATGGCAGCGTGCTTTCCGGTCATACCGCCAACATCGTCAAGGCCGAGATCGCCGGCAAGGGAACGTTCTATCGGGTCCGCGTCCCGGCGAAGTCGCGCAACGATGCGATCAACCTGTGCACCAGCTACAAGGCTGCCGGCGGCAACTGCTTCGTGTCGCGCTAGCCCTTTCAAGTCTCCCGCCCTTGGGCGGAAAGAACCGGCGCGGTCACGAACCGCGCCGGTTTTTTTGTGGAAGGGAGTTGTTTGTGTGGAAGGGGTCCTGGCCGCATGTGGTTCGATGCGATTCCCTTTGTCCGCGTGAAGCTCTAAACTCCTGCCCATGACCGAATCAAAATCCATGATCCTCGGCTGCGCCGGGAAATCGCTCACACGCGAAGAAATCAATTTCTATCGCAATGAATGCCCGTGGGGATTCATCCTGTTTGCGCGCAACATCGGCGAGACCGAGCAGATCCGCGATCTGGTCGCCGCGATGCGCGACTGTATCGAGCGCCCGGACGCCCCGGTGTTTATCGACCAGGAAGGCGGCCGGGTGCAGCGCCTGCGCCCGCCGTTGGCGCCGAATTATCCGGCCGGTGGCGCGCTCGGGGCCCTGTGGCGCAACGACCACGACGCCGGCAACCGCGCCGCCTGGCTGATGGCACGGCTGCATGCCTTCGACCTGCTGCGCTACGGCATCACGGCGGATTGCCTGCCGGTGCTCGACGTTCCGATCGAGGGCGCCAGCGACGTCATCGGCGCGCGCGCCTATGGCAAGGAGCCTCGCTCCGTCATCGAACTGGGTCGCGCAGCGGCGGAGGGCCTGATGTCGGGCGGCGTGCTGCCGGTGATGAAGCATATTCCCGGGCATGGACGGGCCTTTGCCGACACGCATTTCGAACTGCCGACCGTCGATGCCTCGATGAGCGACTTGCAGCGGCATGATTTCGCCCCGTTCCGGGAGCTCAATCATTTGCCGATGGCGATGACGGCGCATGTCGTCTACAGCGCGATCGACCCGAAGAACCCGGCCACGACATCCGGCAAGGTCATCGATGAGATCATCCGCGGCGAAATCGGCTTCGACGGGCTGCTGATGAGCGACGACACCTCGATGAAGGCACTTTCTGGGGATTTCCCGACAAAGGCGGCCGCGATCCTTGCGGCGGGCTGCGATCTCGTCCTTCACTGCAATGGCGTTTTCGAGGAGATGGCCGGCATTGCGGCGCGCACAACGGGGCTTGAAGGCACGTCGCTGCAACGCGCGCAACGGGCGCTGACCTATATCAAGAACCGCGATCGGGCTGATGAAGCCGAGATACGCGCCGAATTCGCCACCTATTTCGATGGGGTGGCCTAGACCATGATCCCGAAAAATGGGAGCCGGTTGTTCGGAACAGATCATGGCCAAACAAGAAGATAGAACCAAAGGAAAGCAACAGGAAGTGGCGGAAACATTGGACAACAAGGCCGGCAAGGCCGCACCGATGGACCGTCTGTGGGCCGAGAACGACGATTCGCGGCTGACCGGCGATCCCGCGCTGGTCGTCGATGTCGACGGTTTCGAGGGCCCGCTCGATCTTCTGCTGCATCTTGCCCGCAACCAGAAGGTCGATCTGTCACGCATCTCGATCCTGGCGCTGGCCGAGCAATATCTGGCCTTCGTCGAGAAGGTGAGGGCGCTCAGGCTGGAGCTTGCCGCCGACTATCTGGTGATGGCGGCGTGGCTGGCGTTTCTCAAGTCGAAGCTTTTGATCCCCAAGCAACCCGGCGACGACGGCGAAAGCGGCGAGGAGTTGGCGGCCGTGCTGCAATTCCGGTTAAAGCGGCTGGAAGCGATGCGCGACGCGGCGGCACGACTGGTCAACCGTAACCGGCTCGGACGCGACGTGTTCGCCCGCGGCATGCCGGAAATGATCATCGTCGAGAAACGCAACGCCTATTCGGCCTCGCTCTACGATCTGCTGACCGCCTATGCGGCGCAACGTCAGAAGCAGGCCATCACCAATGTGACGATCGCCAGGCGCGGTGTGTGGTCGCTCAAGGATGCGCGCGATATCCTCAACAGGCTGATCGGCTCGCTTGCCGACTGGACGGCGCTGGACAGCTTCCTGGTCGAATATCCGACTGGCCCGGACGAGCGGCGTACCGCGATTGCCAGTTCGTTTGCGGCGACGCTGGAACTGGTGCGCGAAGGCAAAGTGGAAATGCGGCAGGACGAGGTGTTCGCGCCGCTCTATCTGCGCGGCCGTGCGCAAGGCATCAGGGCAGTCGAGGTGGCATCATGAGTGAACGCGCCAACGCTTCGGTCATTCCGTTCAACGTCGACCACGAGACCGAAGAGGGCGTGCTCGCCGGGGCACCGGCAGAAAGCCAGGCCCAGAACTTGTCCCAGAATCCTGGCGAGCGGCTGCATATGGCGGAAGCCGTGCGCATGGCCGAGGCGATCGTCTTTGCCAGCGCCGAGCCGGTCAGCGAAAAGCAGCTTGCCGCACGCCTGCCTGACGGCATCAGCATCGCCGCGGCGATGGCCGAACTGCAGCAGATCTATGCGCGGCGCGGCGTCAATCTGGTGCGCGTCGGCGATGCCTGGGCGTTCCGCACCGCCGGCGATCTCGCGTTCCTGATGAGCCGCGACACGGTCCAGCAGAGGAAGCTTTCCCGCGCGGCGCTCGAAGTGCTGGCGATCATCGCCTATCACCAGCCGGTGACGCGCGCCGAGATCGAGGATATCAGAGGCGTCGAGACCTCGAAGGGCACGCTGGACACGCTGATGGAGACCGAATGGGTGAAGATGCGCGGCCGGCGCCGCACGCCCGGCCGTCCCGTCACCTACGGCACCACCGACATCTTCCTCGACCACTTCGCGCTGGAGGAGATCCGCGACCTTCCCGGCATGGAGGAATTGAAGGGTGCAGGGCTGCTTTCGGGCCGTATGCCGTCGAATTTTACCATTCCGCTGCCACCGGCCGATCCGGATGCGCTGACCGACGACGAGGATCCGCTAACCGACATCGATCTTGAGGAACTCGGCTTGTTGACGCCGCGCGTCGAGGAAGATTGACCGCAATCGACGTGCCGAAAGCCGTTGGTATTTCGCGGCTGCGCCGATTGGTAGCGGGCTATGGCGCCGAAAGTGCGTGACTTCGGCCACTGATTTATAAAACTCTGTCGCGGTTGTGTTTGAATCCCGACGCGAAAGCGCATAGATCATCGTCGGAGAAAACTTTCGAGAGAGATTGTTATGGGTTCATTTTCGATTTGGCACTGGCTGATCGTGCTGGTGATCGTGTTGCTGGTGTTCGGCCGCGGCAAGATTCCTGAGCTGATGGGTGACATGGCCAAGGGTATCAAGAGCTTCAAGAAGGGCATGGCCGACGACGAGGTTGCCGAGGACAAGCGCACCGTTGAACACCGAGCCGACGAAACCGTTTCGTCAGTGAAGGAAAAGGCCAGCAAGAGCTGAGCCCAAACTTTAGTCGGAACGCATCGCCATGTTCGACATCGGCTGGACCGAGATGCTGGTGATCGCGATCGTCATGATCGTGGTCGTCGGGCCCAAGGATTTGCCAAAGATGCTGCGCACATTCGGACGCACGACGGCGAAGATGCGCGGCATGGCAG
>NZ_RZSX01000523.1:0-4577 GCF_004023105.1 Mesorhizobium sp. M5C.F.Ca.IN.020.32.2.1
GGCTGGGCCTCGGCCGAGATGCTGGCGCTGCTCGCCGAAGCGCGCATCTATCGCCCTCGACTCGCCGCCCGCTTCGTCCTCAACCGTTGCGGCGCGCGCACGATCATCGCCCGCGACACCGCTGAAACGCTCGCCGATCACGACCCGCCGGTGCTTGCATCAACGATCGGGCAGCGTGTTGTCTTCGCCGAAGCCGCGCAGTCCGGCCAGCTCGCCGGCGAGATCGACGACGAAAGCCCGGCCGCACGCGAGATCGCGGCTCTGACGGCCGAGATCGATCGCCTTCGCATCGGGGCGGTCGCGTCATGAGCAGCCGGTCCTCCAGGCAAAACTTCACCGCGCGTCCGGGTGACGCTGATCGCTGGATACAAGCAGCCGACGGTGCGCCGCGCTGTGTCCCCGCAAACAGTTTCACCGCGCGGCTCACCATCGACGTCACGCCCGAACTGCGCGGCCGCATCAAGGTTGCCGCCTTCAGGCGCGGCACGACCGTCGCCGACATGCTGCGAGAGCTGCTCGCCAGTGAATTCCCAGCCGACGATGGAGGCGCAGAATGAACTACCGTTCCGGCCTACCGCTAAGCATGCGGCCGCGAGTCGATGGGCCGCCGCCGTTCACCACGCTGGTCGAGCTGACCTGGCACGAGAAGCGGATCGAATCCTGGATCCGGTTCGGTCGCCAGACCTACGAGCAGGTGCTCGATCGCCATCGCCGCGTCGTCGGTTTCGCGCCCAACAACGTGTTCGCCTTCGTCCGCTGGGCCGCCAACGACTACGGCACGGTGCTCTCGCGCATCGACATCGTGCGCGCCATCGATCGTGGCGAACCGTTCCAGACACTGCCATTCGTGCGCCCTGGCGGCGACATCCTGCTGAAGGTCGAGAGTTGGCCGAAGGTCGCCCGTGTGCTCGAGCACATCGATGCCGTCGAGGCCCATGGCATCGATCCGTGCGATGTGGTCGAAGATCACTGGCGCCATGTTCATCACCGCGTCACCGCTGGCATGGAACCGCATCCCTACAGCGCCGAGCGCCACGCCGCATGGCTCAAGCGCCGGAGCGCCGAGCCATGAGCCGCACGGCGATCGTGCTGACCGCGCTCGTCTCCAGCACGCTCGTTGTCGAGCCGGTGTGGCGCAATGACGGCCCGGCATTCATCTGGAATGCGTCCGCCAGCGTGCCGATCGGGCTCTACTGGCTCGCGCCGGTGAGCCGCGTCGAGGCGCCCGACCTTGTCGTCGTCGAGCCGCCCGAACCGCTTGCGACTTTCCTCGCCAAACGCGGCTATCTCCCGCGCGGCGTGCCGCTGATCAAGCGCGTGCTCGCCATAGCCGGCGACAAAGTCTGCCGTCACGGCGCGATCATCATTGCCTTCGGCCATGCCTATGGCGTGGCGCGCGAAAAGGACAGCCTCGGCCGCCCTCTCCCCGTCTGGCAGGGCTGCCGGACGCTCGCCGACGGCGAGATCTTTTTCATGAACTGGGACGCGGCCGACAGTCTCGACGGCCGGTATTTCGGGCCCCTCCCCGCCAGCTCCATCGTCGCACGCGCGCTCCCGGTGTGGACGGACGCCGACGGCGACGGCGACTTCGATTGGCATGTCGGCACTCCCACCGACGCGCCCTGATCTCACTTCCCACCGCCAGCAACAGGAGACTTCCTATGGCACAGATCGGTCAGTTCACGCGCACAGAGTCAGGCTATTCGGGGCGTATCCGGACGCTCTCCCTCGATTTCGCTTTGGTCTTCGTTCCGGTCGATAAAACCGATGTCGAGAACGCACCGGATTACCGCATCCGGCTCGGTGACGAGGACGGCGTCGAGATCGGCGCCGGCTGGTTGC
The DNA here is from genome assembly GCF_004023105.1 of Mesorhizobium sp. M5C.F.Ca.IN.020.32.2.1. NCBI lineage: Bacteria > Pseudomonadati > Pseudomonadota > Alphaproteobacteria > Hyphomicrobiales > Phyllobacteriaceae > Mesorhizobium > Mesorhizobium sp. M5C.F.Ca.IN.020.32.2.1. The sequence continues at coordinate 1,843 of NZ_RZSX01000523.1, forward strand.
AGACCGGCGACCGTGGAGGCGCCTACATCTCCGTTGTCCTCGACGATCCCTCCTTCACGCAGCCGATCCGCGCCCGCCTGTTCCAGGCGGACGAGAACGGCCGCGACTGGGGCCTGCACTGGACGCGCCCGAAGAGGCGCGACGACCAGGACAAGGCGCAGGACTGATCGATGCGCTCAGTCCGCATCGGGCGCGCCATCCGGTGGCCCGGCACTTGTTGCCGGGTCGCGATCCTTCTCCTTTCTGGGTCTGCCCTTCTCGCGTCCGGTTTGCCTGTGCTTGCCCAGAACACGCCTGTCGAAAGGCCGGCGATCGACCGGCGCTTCGCGCCATATGTGGCTGAGGCGTCGAAGCGGTTTCGCATTCCCGAGCACTGGATCCGCGCTGTGCTTACCGCTGAGAGCGCGCACGGTATTCGCGCTGTCTCGTCCGCCGGGGCGATGGGGCTGATGCAGGTCATGCCCGGCACCTGGCACGAATTGCGCGGTCGCTATTCGTTGGGCGACGACCCTTTCGATCCCCGCGATAACATCCTCGCCGGCACCGCCTATCTGCGCGAGATGCTCGACCGTTACGGCAGCATCGGCGCCATGCTCGCGGCCTACAATGCCGGGCCGAGCCGCTATGACGAACATCTCGCAACCGGTCGGCCGCTGCCCCCCGAGACCCGCGCCTATGTCGCCAAACTCGTGCCGCTCCTCGGCGGAAAACCGCTTCCTACCGGCGCATCGAAGAAGCCCGCACGTCGGACCGACTGGCGCGATGCGCCACTCTTCGTTCTACCGGCGAGCGGCGCATCTGCTGCCAGTTCGCTGCAGCCCGGCGGTCAACCCGATGCAACCGCGTGGGCGGAGCGGGCAGACCGCGATGGTGCAACGCCGGCGCGACCCGAGCGCATTTTCGTCACCGGCTCCGATGAGGCCTCGTCCCGATGACCGCGGCTTCAGCCTTTCGAGCAGTAGCGAACCGCGGCGCGGCATGGAGGGCGCACAGGCGGGGACCCGCATCAGCAACCGAAGGATGGCGAGATAAAATGGCGCGAGGTGCGCCCCGGTCGGTTGGTTGCTTGTCAAGGGGTTACGAGCAGCCACAGCGATGTGCGCTGCTTCGCGCTACATCGCGACCGACCAACTTTGCACATGTTCCCAACGCCTTGGCGCGATGTGCGGGTCTGGCGTCATGAGCGACGAGCGTGATTTCCGGATTCGGCCGGGCCGCATCCGGTCGAGCAAGGCCCAGCGCGCCCGGCCCTTCGTCGCCCAGGCGCTCGCCGCCGCCCAACGCGCTGGCGGGACGCTCTCCTATTCGGGCAGGATCGCCCCCGGCAACCGCTCACGTTTCGGGCGAGGCAAGCGCGCCACCGTCCAGGCGAACCGGCTGCTCCCCCGCCGCTCACGCATCACGGTGATCAAGACCCGCGTCGTCCGTCACTCCCGGCGCTCGACACCTATGGGCGCTCATCTCAGCTATCTGCGCCGGGAGGGCGTGACCCGGGACGGGGTGAAGGCGCGGATGTTTGGTCCTGGTGGTGATGACTACGACGCCGGCGAGTTCGCCGAGCGCTGCGAGGACGACCGGCATCACTTCCGGTTCATCGTGTCGCCCGAGGACGCTGCCGAGATGGCTGACCTCAAGGGTTTCACCCGCGAGTTGATGAGCCAGATGGAAAAGGACCTGGGCACCCGGCTCGACTGGGTCGCCATCGATCATTGGAACACCGATAACCCGCACGTCCATGTCATCCTGCGCGGTCGAACCGATGACGGCGAGGACCTAGTCATCTCGCGCGACTACATCAAGGAGGGCATGCGCGCGCGGGCGCAGGATCTGGTCACCATGGAGCTCGGGCCACGGAGCGACCTGGAGATCCGTCGCAACCTCGAACGGCAGGTCGAGGCCGAACGCTGGACCAATCTCGACCGACAGCTCCTGCGCGACGCCCACCGTAGCGGCATCGTCGACATCGCGCCGCCAAGCGATCGTCAGCCCGATGAATTCCACGCGCTCAAGGTCGGCCGCCTGCGCACGCTCGAATCCCTTGGCCTGGCGCACCAGGTTGGTCCCGCCCAATGGTACATCGCCGAGGAAGCCGAACCAACGCTGCGCGAGCTCGGCGAGAGGGGTGACATCATCAAGCGCATGCACCGCGCGCTCGCCGGGCGCGGCATCGACCGTGGCGTGTCGAGCTTCGTGCTCGCCGGGGATAGCCTCGACGATCCTGTCATTGGCCGCCTCGTCGATCGCGGCCTCGACGACGAGGTGAAGGCGACGGCATATGTCGTGATCGACGGTGTTGACGGCCGCACACATCACGTCAAGCTTCCTGACCTCGACGCCGCGGGCGACAGCGTGCCGGGCTCGATCGTCGAGCTGCGCAAGTTCGACGATGCGCAAGGCCGGCGTCGCGTCGCGATCGCTGTCCGCTCCGACCTCCCGCTCGAGGAGCAGATCGCGGCCAAAGGCGCGACCTGGCTCGACCGTCAGGCCGTTGCCCGTGAGCCCGTCGCCCTGGGAGAAGGCGGATTCGGACGTGACGTGCAGGAGGCTTTGGATCGTCGCGCGGAGCATCTGGTTGAGGAAGGTCTTGCGCAGCGGCGGAGCAGCCGGTTGGTCTTCGCGCGGAACCTGCTGGAGACATTGCGCCGCCGCGAAGTCGAGGCGGTCGGTGAAAAGCTCGCGACCCAACTCGGCCTTCCCTTCAACAAGGTGGCGGTTGGCGACCACGTCGCAGGCAC
>NZ_RZSX01000524.1:0-4575 GCF_004023105.1 Mesorhizobium sp. M5C.F.Ca.IN.020.32.2.1
ATCCACTGCGTTGCCGGCGACGCCACCAGCATCTGGCGGCCAGCCGCTAACGAGAACGATCAAGACTTGTCGTCACCGTTCTGCGCTGGCCTCAATGCACAAACCTTGCCCTCAGCCAAGCCAGAAGTCTGTTGCCGGTAATTGTCCGGCGAACTCTGGCGGCAGCCCATCGCGCTTGCATCGTAGCACCGACGTGGCAGTGACAGACGATGTTGTGCAACTGCCAGTCACTCAGCTCGAAGAAGCGCTTTGCCTCACCGTAGGTGTCATCTTTCAGACCCATGGCGCGCAGCACCGGATCCTCATAGGCAACGGTGATCGGCGACCCCGCGCCACGCGCTACGGCACGGGCTTCAGGACTGAGATATTCGGTGCCTGAAAGCGCCCCGAGGCAACGCCGTGGATTTTGATCGAGAAGCTTTGCCCAACGCTCGATCCGCTGCGTCCGAGACATGGTCGGGTATGTCGCCGAAGGCTCAACTGTTGCAATTGTCTGCAGTTGGTCGAGTGTTTGGTGTTTCATGGTCGGCTCCTTTCAATAGGTCGAAGCGCCCACGCCCTCACAGAAGATTATTGCGCTGCGACGCGCCGACAAGGCCGGAATTGGCAATGTTAGGAGTTTGCCCCTCGCAGGGTTCGTATCAGGAACCTTCTCGGGGGCCTGCTTGTTTTGGCTAGTGAAAGGAGAACGTCATGAGCACAAAACCACCACCCGTTCCGGCAGAGAACCAGAGCCCTAAGGGTCCAGGCGATAAGAAGTCGATTCCCGTCGACCAAACGCAGCACGGCCATTCCGCCCCAAATCCCGACAAACAGGGCCAGCAGGGCAACACGAGGGTCAATACGACCCATCAAGGCTACCAGCAGGACCGTTAGGTGATTTCATGTCCACGTCGAAGAAGACCCGCGCCAGCATCCGCCATGGCGGTCCTGGCGCATCGCACGAGAATGCCAAGAAACCGCAGGTGATAGAAAAGCCGCCAGCCGATTCCGATCAGCGCAGCCGCAGCAAGATCTCAGGCGGCGGAGGCGAACGCGACAGCCACCATACTCATGACTCGGAAAAGAAGGGGGGCGGCACCCGACCGGCACACCAAGGAAGGTGAATCGTATTCACCTCCCGGCGAAGCCTGCGGCCTGGCACCTTGCATTTCTGCTGAAAATGGCGAGGTGCCAAACATCATCAACCGGCTGACTGTGAGCGCCGCCTCGGCAGGCCCGCGTCAGGCACCCTTGCTGTGATTGCCCCCTCCAGGCGGTCCGAGGCAGAAAAAGCCTGTCGCCCGCTGTCTCCCGGCCGGCGGGCTTTCTCGTCAGCCTACCGGCTTTTTCCCGCTAGACGAGCGACACGATGCTACTTCCGGTGGAACAGGAAGGCCCTTCTGGGAGTTGATACCGTCATCAACAGGCGCATGGACGTGCCCTTGTATGGCGCGAAGGCGCAAGAATGGGAGAACCACCATGACCCTCGGAACCATACTCATCATCATTTTGATCCTTGTCTTGCTTGGCGGGTTCAGCGGTCTGGGTGGCGGGCCGTTCTACGGCACCGGCTATTATGGTGGCGGCGGCCTCGGTCTCGTGCTACTCATCGTCATTATCCTGGTCCTTCTCGGACGCATTTAGTGCCCGCTCGATTTAGGCCGATAACTTCAGGGTGATCCTGTGTCGCGCTAGTACACCTTGTCCAGGAATGTGGCGGCTGCAGGCGAAGGGGGCGCACATGATTGTCCGGACGGAACCGAAATCGCTCAAGTGCATTATAGCCGCTCGGAAATCCCACGAGAATGGCGCCATAAGTGAACTTCGTTGAACAAGCCGATAGCGGCCTCGGAGTTCCGGGCATTCCCGCTGCCGATCTGATGCAGGCACTGCCGGTCGCCATCTACACAGTCGACGGGCAGGGACGCATCACCTTCTTCAACGAAGCCGCAGCTGAGCTCTGGGGCCATCGTCCCGTTATCGGTCGGGACCTATGGTGCGGTTCGTGGAAGCTTCGTCATCTCGACGGTCGCGATATGGCGCATGGCGAGTGTCCGATGGCTGTGTCGCTGCGCGAAGGACGGGATGTCTCATGGGATCAGGCGATTGCGGAGCGGCCGGATGGCGAACTTGTCCCGTTCAGGGCTCACCCACGCCTGCTTCGCGACGAAGCGGGTCATGTTGTCGGTGCCATCAACACGCTGCTCGACCTGCGCACCCAGACGCTGGGCGATGAAGCCCGCATGCGTCTTGCCGCCATTGTCGAGTCGTCGATGGACGCCGTCGTGTCGAAGGACATTAATGGCATCATCACCAGTTGGAACGATGCTGCAGAGCGCTTGTTCGGCTACACGCCTGCCGAGGCGATCGGCCGGCCGGTGACGATGCTCATTCCGCCCGACCGTCTCAACGAGGAAGTCTCGATCATCAGCCGCATCCGCGCCGGCGAACGCGTCCCCTCCTATGAGACGATGCGCCTGCGCAAGGACGGCACGCTCGTTTCGGTCTCGCTCACCGTCTCGCCGATCCGCGACGGGATCGGGCGGGTCGTCGGCGCCTCCAAGATCGCGCGCGACATCAGTTCTCACAAGGAGAACGAGCGGCGCATCCGTCTGCTCATGCGCGAGGTCAATCATCGGGTGAAGAACCAGTTTTCGGTCATCATCTCGATGATCCGCGAGACCAGCAGGCTGACGAGCACACCTGAGGCTTTCCTCGGGCAGGTTCGGGAGCGCATCATGGCGCTTTCGGAATCCCACGATCTCCTGGTCAATGCCGAGTGGCGCGGCGCGACGGTCGGCGAGCTCATCCAGGCACAGCTCAAGGCCTTTGCAGCGCAGTCCCGCGTGTCGATGGCCGGGCCAATGGTGATACTGCAGCCGAACGCCGTCCAGTATCTCGGTATCGCCTTCCACGAACTCGCCACCAATTCGGCAAAACATGGAGCGCTGTCCTGTAGCGGCGGACGCGTCGAAATCGATTGGAATGTGATCCCTGCCGGCGACGGCGCCGACACCTTTCGACTGGTCTGGCATGAGTTGGACGGGCCGGTCCTGGACGCTGTCAGGGGGCGCGGCTTCGGAGTGGTCGTTCTCGAGCGGGTGGCGCCGCAGGCGCTCAGCGGCAGCGGGCGGCTGGAGTTCCACGAGCAAGGCGTCACCTGGACGCTCGAGGCGCCGCTACCCTTCGTCCAGACGTCTGTCGCGGATAACGCGGCCCTTTGAAAGCGCCCGTGAAGCTGAACCTTCCCGTCCGACCGACTGTGCTGACGCCGGACCTATTGCGTTCGGTCCGGCTGGCGATGATAGAGCGAAACAGTCCTGTCCTGCAGAACATCGCAGCCGCCGCTGCCAGGCAGAGCATCGCAATTCACTGAGTGCCGATGGTCGTTATGTGATTCAAAAACTGTGAGGCTGTCGAATTCCATGGCCGCCCCGCAGAACTGGGCCGCTTGCAGTACCAGGCATTCGATGTCTTCAAGCGCGACGTTTTCTGCGAGGTTTCGCAGCCGCACGGCCTCGGCCACTGCGGTGACATTGACCATTCCCTTATAGCGGGCGGCTGCCCTAACTTGCAGGTTAACGTCTTGACACAAATGAGCCGAGTAACCGTATCTCATGGAAAACCCTCTTTTTCAGGAGCGGTTTGTCCCTCGTTGGTAAGCATGCGCCATGACGATCCGAATGGCAAGGGGATCAGTAAAATTATCTCGTGAAATCAATAAGTTAGCATATGGCGCGGACTGTGCAGTTGATGCCTCACAGTAACTGTCAACCTTTCACGCCGACAGCGCATGAACCAGCCTTGACGGGTGATGAGACTCTTCCTAATTCTTAGACAATTACTAATTTTGAGCGGCTGGAGGCAAAAATGGCCGACCTGGAAAGACCCGAACGACTGCAGATCATGCTAAATGCTGACGAATTGGCTGCATTGGAAAACTGGCGCTTCGAAAGGCGCATGCCAAGCCGGTCGGCGGCGGTGAGAGAGTTGCTGCGGCGCGGTCTTCATGCAGACGGATTTTTGACGGCAGCACAAGGTGCCAAGTCACAGGATTTTGGGATTCTGCCCAGTTCCGGGATTGTCGATGGACCGTCCGACGGCGGTTAGCCGTCTCGAACTGTCGCTCAGGCTAGCAACCTATAACGGTGTTTCCTTCCGACGTGCCGGAGCCTTGCCCGCGCTCTGGAACCTCAGGCAATCGTCGCGCGTTCGGTGACACGGGGCTACGGTGCCACACCCGTTTTGAGGCACGTTGTGCACGGGAGCAAATGCCGGTTGCATCAATACACAGGCCAGCAAGGATCGAAGCAGTGAGCGTGCTCTACCGCGCGGCAAAAATCGCCGAACACGCTCATGTCGGGCAGACGGACAAGACCGGACGGCCCTATATCGAACATTGCCGCCGGGTCGTTGACGCCGTCGAAACGCTCGATCAGAAGGCCGTTGCCTATCTTCACGACGTTCTAGAGAAAGGCGACGGTTGGGACCGCGATCGGCTCGAGGCGGTTGGTTTTGGAACATCCATCGTGTCGGCAGTCGATGCCCTGACACGCCGGGCGGACGAGGACAACCCCGCTTTCGTGCGCAGAG
>NZ_RZSX01000525.1:0-4572 GCF_004023105.1 Mesorhizobium sp. M5C.F.Ca.IN.020.32.2.1
ACGCCATCCTGCACCAGTGCTGCGATGGCGCTGCGCACCGTATGACGGTTGACGCCATAACGCTCCGCCAGTGCAATCTCCGGTGGCAGCGCGGCATTCTCGGCAAAGTCGCCGATGGCGATCGAATGCAGGATCTGGTCGGCGATCTGCCGCCACAGCGAGACGCCGCTGCGCCGCTCTATGCTGCTGGCAATCTGTTGCCCGATCATCTCTTGCCCCGATGTTTTTCGCCCTGTCATCCATCCGTCATGGACACGCTTTAGAGAATAGGTATGATTTGTATAATTGTCTATATCATTGTACAAATTCGGAACGGGAAGGAATGGCTTCCATGCGAGGACAGGAAGCGCGCGATCAGGCTGAGCGCAAGGCCGTCATGGCGACGCTGACGCAATCGACCGGCGACGATATCGTCCGCCTTTGGAACGCAGCCGGCCTGCCTTCGGAAGCAGAACTCCTGCGCGGTCCCGAAACCGGCCTGGTCACCGTGCGTGGCCGCATCGGCGGCGGCGGCGCGCCATTCAATGTCGGCGAGGCGACGGTCACCCGCGCTACCGTCCGGCTCGCATCCGGACAGGTCGGCCACTGCTACGCGCTCGGCCGTGACAAGCAGAAAGCAAAACTGGCGGCGATCGCCGACGCGCTCTGGCAGGATCCTGCCCTGCGCCGCGAGGTCGAGACAAAACTCATTGCGCCGCTGCAGGCCGCACTTGCCGGCGCACGTGAACGGCGGCGCGCCGAGACGGCGGCAACGAAGGTCGATTTCTTCACCATGGTACGCGGAGAAGACTGATGGACATCGCAAGGCAAGCGATCGAGGGCGGCTTTGCCGATCCGGTGTTCGACGCCCAGACGGTGTTCCGCGCCGTGATGGATGCGATGGCGCGGCCAGGCACCCTGCAGCCCCTGCCGATCCTTGCCCGCCCGCCGGCGCCACTGTCGGCCACCGCCGGCGCGATCGCGCTGGCGCTGTGCGACAACGACACGCCACTCTGGCTCGACCCCGTTTTGCAGGCCCCAGCAGCGGTGAAATCCTGGCTCGGCTTCCACACCGGCACGCCGCTGGCCAATACGCCGGCCGACGCGCATTTCGCGCTGATCGCCACGCCGGCCGAGATGATGTCGCTCGATGGCTTTTCGCAGGGCATCCAGGACTATCCCGACCGCTCCACAACGCTGATCCTGCAGGTGAGCGATATCGTTTCAGGCGCCCCTCTGCTGCTCGAAGGTCCCGGCATCGAAATGACTGCAACCATCGCGCCGGCGCAGATGCCGCGCCATTTCGTCGAGCAATGGAAGCAGAACAACCAGCGCTTTCCGCGTGGCGTCGACATCATCCTTGCCACCCCCGACGGCGTTGCCTGCCTGCCGCGCACGACGCGCATCAAGACGATGGAGGCGTGATATGTATGTCGCGGTAAAAGGCGGCGAAGCGGCCATTGCCAACGCCCACTCCCTGCTCGCCGACCGCCGGCGCGGCGACCGTTCCGTGCCGGCGCTGCGCCTCGACCAGATCGTCGAGCAGCTGGCGCTCGGCGTCGACCGGGTGATGAGCGAGGGTTCGCTCTACGACCGCGAGCTGGCGGCCCTCGCCATCGTTCAGGCGCGCGGCGACATGATCGAGGCGATCTTCCTGGTTCGCGCCTATCGCACCACGCTGCCACGCTTCGGCTATACCAAGGCGATCGACACCGGCGCGATGCTGGTCGAGCGGCGCGTTTCGGCGACCTACAAGGATCTTCCTGGCGGCCAGCTGCTCGGCCCGACTTTCGACTACACTCACCGGCTGCTCGATCCCGAGCTCGCCGCGGGCGGCGATGTCGCCGAGCCGCTGCAGCGTGCCAGCGAGGCGGAAGCCATGCCGCGCGTCTCCGCGATCCTCGCCCGCGAAGGCCTGATCGAGCCTGATGGCGACATGCCGCAGGATCATGTCCCCGGCGACATCACCCGCGAGCCGCTGGAATTCCCGATGGCGCGCGACATCCGCCTGCAGGCGCTGTCACGCGGCGACGAGGGTTTTCTGCTGGCGCTCGGCTATTCCACCCAGCGCGGCTATGCCCGCAACCATCCCTTCGTCGGCGAAGTTCGCATCGGTGAGGTCGAGCTGGAACTCGATGTGCCGGAGCTGCCCTTCGCGGTACCGCTCGGCTCCGTGCGCGTCACCGAGTGCCAGATGGTCAACCAGTTCAAGGGCTCGGCCAAGGCGCCGCCGCAATTCACCCGCGGCTACGGCCTCGTCTTCGGTCAGAGCGAGCGCAAGGCGATGGCCATGGCACTGTGCGACCGGGCGTTACGCGCTTCGGAATTCGGCGAAGACGTCGTCGCCGCTGCCCAGGACGAGGAGTTCGTCATCTCGCATTCCGACAATGTCCAGGCGACCGGCTTCGTCGAGCATCTGAAGCTGCCGCACTATGTCGACTTCCAGGCCGAGCTCGACCTCGTGCGCCGCATGCGCGCCGAGCATGACGCCCGCGAAAACGCAGGCAAAGTCGAAGAGAAGAGGCAGGCTGCGGAATGACTTTAGTTAGCTCCACCGCCATGATCTCGTGGGAATGGCCGCTACACCCCTCCGGATCCGCCGTAGCCGCTACTGCCGCCAACGGTTTCGCCATTCGCGCCTTCCTTCGGCGCAGGAAGAACCATTCTTCGAAGGACAAAGGCAACCACGCCGACAAACACCAGCAACAGGATTCCGATGTGCATCCATCCGGTTGGAGTCATCTGAGCCTGGCCCTTCTTCCGTGTCTTGGAAGTCAATTCGGTAGCACACAGCGGAAGCGATCGCCATGACCGACATCGCCACTTACAACTTCGCCTATCTCGACGAGCAGACCAAGCGGATGATCCGCCGCGCGATCCTCAAGGGCATAGCCGTTCCCGGCTATCAGGTGCCGTTCGCCTCGCGCGAAATGCCGATGCCTTATGGCTGGGGCACCGGCGGCGTCCAGGTCACGGCTTCGATCATCGGCCCGGAAGACGTGCTCAAGGTCATAGACCAGGGCGCCGACGACACCACCAACGCGGTTTCAATCCGTGCCTTCTTCAAGAAGGTCGCCAATGTCGCCGTCACCACCGAGACGGCCAAGGCGACCATCATACAGACCCGCCACCGCATTCCCGAACATCCACTGAGCGCGGGCCAGGTGCTGGTCTATCAGGTGCCGATTCCCGAACCGTTGCGCTTCCTCGAACCGCGCGAAACGGAAACGCGCAAGATGCATGCGCTGGAGGAATACGGCCTCATGCATGTGAAGCTCTACGAGGACATCGCCAGGCACGGCCGCATTGCCACTACCTATGCCTACCCGGTCAAGGTCGAGGGGCGCTATGTGATGGATCCCTCGCCAACGCCGAAATTCGACAACCCAAAGATGCACCGTTCGCCGGCTCTGCAACTTTTCGGCGCCGGCCGCGAAAAGCGCATCTATGCGCTGCCGCCCTTCACCGATGTGGTCAGCCTCGATTTCGAGGACCATCCGTTCGAGGTGCAGACCTTCGACCAGCCCTGCGCGCTGTGCGCGGCCGAGAACGTCTATCTCGACGAGGTCATCCTCGACGACCATGGCGGCCACATGTTCGTCTGCTCCGACACCGACCATTGCGAGAAACGGCGCGAAGGAGGCCATCGCGGCCGTCTTGCGCCCGAAACGATGGAGCCGGCGCAATGACCGACGAACCACTGCTGCGCGTTTCCGCGCTATCCAAATTCTACGGCTCGCGTGTCGGCTGCGAAAACGTCACATTCGACCTTTGGCCGGGCGAGGTGCTGGCGGTGGTCGGCGAATCCGGTTCCGGCAAGACGACGCTGCTCAACTGCCTCTCGACCAGATTGCTGCCGAGTTCCGGCACCGCCAGCTACCGCATGCGCGACGGTCAGTTCCGCGAACTCTACCGCATGAGCGAGGCCGAGCGCCGTTTCCTGATGCGCACCGACTGGGGCTTTGTCCACCAGAACCCCGCCGACGGGCTGCGCATGACGGTGTCCGCCGGCGCCAATGTCGGGGAGCGGCTGATGGCGGTCGGCGACCGCCACTATGGGAAAATCCGCGCCACTGCGGTCGACTGGCTGTCACGCGTCGAGATCGACGAGGACCGCATCGACGACGAGCCGCGCGCCTTCTCCGGCGGCATGCGCCAGCGCCTGCAGATCGCCCGCAATCTCGTCACCGGGCCGCGGCTGGTGTTCATGGACGAGCCGACCGGCGGCCTCGACGTTTCCGTGCAGGCGCGTCTGCTCGACCTGTTGCGCGGCCTGGTCACCGATCTCGGCCTTGCGGCAATCGTCGTCACCCACGACCTCGCAGTGGCACGTCTGCTGTCGCAACGCATGATGGTGATGAAGGACGGCCGCGTCGTCGAAAGCGGCCTCACCGACCGCGTGCTCGACGATCCGCGCGCGCCCTACACGCAGCTCCTTGTTTCTTCCATATTGCAGGTGTGATCATGGCAACCCCGCTTGTCGTTTCCGATGTCGCCAAGAGCTTCACCATGCATCTGCGCGACGGCATCAAACTGCCTGTCGTTACCGGCGTGTCGTTCTCGATCAGATCAGGCGAGTGCGCCGTGCTCGGC
>NZ_RZSX01000526.1:0-4567 GCF_004023105.1 Mesorhizobium sp. M5C.F.Ca.IN.020.32.2.1
CTCCTCTGCCGGCCGATGGTCAACGAAATCCCCTCCCCTAGCTGCGGTTGATCTCGGGGTCGTAGAAGCTGGCGCTGCTGACGCCCGACTTCAGATTGTCGGGAACGATCAGCCGGGGAACGCCTCCGAAGAAACGAAACATCCGGACATGCGAGCCGATCCAGTCCGGGAGCGTTTGCGTCCAAGTTGCCTCCGCAAAGGTGAAGCTGGATGCGCCGAGCACTGCCACGAAGATCTCTGCCTCGCGGATCTCACCGGTCTTGCGATCAACAATCGGGATCTTCTTGCCGGAATAGTCGACGAAGACCTTGTCGCCGGCCGCATGCTCCTGGCGCATCATCGGCGAAAGCCGCTGCTCGAAACTGCGAAAGAGTTCGCAGAAGCGGCTAATATGTTCGGCATAACACTTCACCTGTTATGTTGCGGCCAAATTTATGTTGCGTCTCCGGGGGATGAGCCAAGGATGTCAGTGATTTCCTTGGCCCAAGCCGCCACATAAGAAGAACGGCGATGGTAGTTCGCTACAGGGCTTTCAGGAATGCCATTAATGACGGCAGAGATCGCTGCCGTGGGGGCTCTTTCAAGCCGCTGACTTCAACCTTGGCCAACGCCTTTGCCTTCATTTCCAGATCAACCTCGGCGTAGATGTGCGTGGTGTCCAACGACACATGGCCGAGCCAGGCGCGGATCGTGTCGATATCGACGCCGGCACGCAGGAGGTGGACGGCTGTCGTGTGACGAATCGTATGGGGCTGACGCGCTTCGTGGCCACGGCCTGACGCGCTTCGTGGCCACGGTCGGCACGGTTTTTCTCGCCATGGCGGCATATTGCGTCACGACGCGGTGTATTCCGAACCGTGTCAAAGGTTCCTTCATCCGCCCCAGAAAGACTGCATCGCTCCTATCCCGATCGGTCACGAGGCGAGCCAGCGATATCGCACGACGACGCGACACTTGAGCGGCTGCTGTTTGGCCGTGCCGGTCGTCCGCCGCAAGACCTAAGCGAACCGAACTTTGCGCTGATCGCCAGGGAGTTGAAGCGCAAGGGGGTGACGCTGACGCTGTTGTGGCAGGAGTATCGCGCCGCCAACCCCGACGGCTACGGCTACACCTGGTTCTGCGAGCACTTCGCCGCTTTCGAGCGCCGGACGAGCGCGACATTCCGCAACCGGCATGCGGCGGGCGCGGTGATGCAGACGGACTATGCCGGGCAGACGGTGCCGGTGATCGATCCGGCGACCGGCATCATTTACCCGGCGCACATTTTTGTCGCGGTGCTGGGCGCCTCCAATCTGACCTTCGCCTTTGCCAGCTCCAGCCAGAAGCTGCCGGACTGGATCGAGGGCCAGGTGCGAGCGCTCGCCTTCTTCGGCGGCGTCACCAGAGCGATCGTGTGCGACAACCTGAAGGCCGGTGTCGTCAAGACGCTGTGGTTCGAGCCGACGCTGAACGCGACCTTTGCCGCGATGGCCGAGCATTACGACACCACCATCCTGCCGACCCGCAGCCGCAAGCCGCGCGACAAGGGCAAGGTCGAAGGCGCGGTGCTGATTGTCGAGCGCTGGATTCTGGCGCGGCTGAGGAACCGATCCTTCTTCTCGATCGCCGAGCTCAACGCGGCGATCGCCGAACTGCTCGAGGAGCTGAACAACCGGCCGATGCGCCATGTCGGCCAAAGCCGCCGCGAACTGTTCGGGGAGATCGAGCGGCTGCCTTGAAGCCGCTGCCGGCGGCACCGTTCGAATACGCCGAGTGGAAGTCGGCGAAGGTCCATCCTGACTACCATGTCGAGGTCGACAAGACCTTTTACTCGGTGCCGCACCGGCTGATCGGGCGCACCGTCGAGGTGCGGCTCACGCATCGAGTGGTCGAGATCTTCCACGATCACCAGCGTGTCGCCAGCCATGTCCGTCGCTCACAGCGTTCCGGCCATGTCACCGTCAACGAACACATGCCCAAGGCGCACCAGCGCTACGCCAACACCACGCCGGCCAGCCTGATCAGCAGGGCGGCCAGGATCGGCCCCAACGCCGCCATCCTGGTCGAGCGCATGATGCGCGACCGGCCGCATCCGGAACAGGGATATCGCTCGGCCATGGGCATCCTGTCGCTGGCGCCGCGCTATGGGCCGGAGCGTCTCGATGCCGCCTGCGAGCGGGCGCTGCTGATCAACGCGATCGCCTACTCCTCCGTCACCGCCATCCTCAAAGCCGGCCTCGACCGGGCCAGCTCCGCAGAACCGGCAAAGCCGACACCCCAGACGCCAACATCCGCGGCTCCACCTATTACCGTGAAGGAAAAAGAAAGAATGCTGACGAACCCTACCCTCGACCAGATGCAGGCCCTCGGTCTGGCCGGCATGGCTGCCGCCTGGCGCGAACTGGCCGAACGCAACAACGCCAACGAACTCAGCCGTGACGAGTGGCTCGGCCTGATGCTCGACCGCGAGGTCGCCATGCGGGCCGACAAGCGCGTCCGGAACCGGCTCGCCTCAGCCAGGCTGCGCTTTCCCGAAGCCTGCATCGAGGACATCGACTTTGCCGCGCCGCGCGGACTCGACCGGCGCAGCACCATGGCGCTCGCCCAGGGCAAATGGCTGAAAACTCATGAGAACCTGATCGTCACCGGCCAGACCGGAACCGGCAAGTCGTGGCTGGCCTGCGCCTTCGGACGGCAAGCGGCACGGCTCGATCATTCCGTGCTCTATGTGCGCGTGCCGCGCCTGTTCGAGGATTTGGCGCTCGCTCGTCTCGATGGCCGCTTCCCACGCCTCATCGACAAACTCACCCGCGCGCAACTGCTCATCCTCGATGACTTCGGAACTCACAGCCTCACCGACCAACAGCGCTTCCATCTGTTCGAAATCGTCGAGGAACGCTATCGCCGCAAATCCACCCTGATCACCGCCCAGCTCCAGGGCGACGCGGGCCTTCCGTAACGAGACGAGCAGCCGCTCCAGTAGGACTTCATCCAATTCGGATGCTAGGCCCGAAACGCCGGTCGTGCTCAACGATCCGGTCCTGTATCGACACTACGGTTTCATAACGAGCTACAAGGCTCGTGAGGACTTCCTGATGATCGGAGGTCATACGCTGCCCGTTCTGGGCAAGGAGCGGGCATCAAGCTTAAGGCGTTCATAAAGAACGGCCTCATCGAACTCGCCGTCCGAGAACAGTGCCATTACGCTCACGCTCAGGCGCTCCGCCTGCATGCTACTAACGGAGATACCTGCCTCGGCGCAGACACGATCAAAGACCTGCTTCAACAAAGCCAGGTCGCTGGGATAGGCAATGCCACTCATTGAGCTGGTGTTACTGACCATAGCTGTTCCTCCCATTAGGGCGGAAGGGTGGCCGTCGCTCAACGGCGATGCCACATGTAAATCGCCGATGGAAGCAGGCTACTCCGATTCATGCGGAGAGTCTGGGAAAGGGCTGCTAGAGTTCTGCTCACCGAAGTCGCGCCTCCCGAGACAGAACCCAAGCAGCGATCCTTGGTCAATTCCAAGATATCAAGAGTTGGAAACGTACCAAACAGAGGATGGGGATGTTTGGTATTCAGTGAGGCGCTTTCTATGGACACGCTCAAGTGGCTTCTCAGCTGCTGAACTGCGGCATGCACTAAATCGCCACCTGTGTTCCGATCTCGACGACGCGTCCGGTCGGGATCTGGAAATATTCCGTTGCGTCGGCCGCCGTGCGCGCCAGCCCGATGAACAGCTTGTCCTGCCAGACCGGCATGCCGGAATTGGGCGAGGCCTTGAGCGAGCGCCGCGACAGGAAGAAAGAGGTCGTCATGATGTCGAACTTCCAGCCCTGCTTGCGGCAGATCGCCAGCGCGCGCGGGATATTGGGCTGCTCCATATAGCCGAAGGTCAGCGTCACCCGCATGAACAGCTCGTTGATCGTTTCCATCTTGACCCGGTCACTGTCGGGCACGACGGGTTGTTGCGCCGTCACCACCGAGAGGATGACATTCTGTTCGTGCAGCACCTTGTAGTGCTTCAGGCTGTGCATCAACGCGGTCGGCGCGCTGGCGGGATCGCTGGTCAGGAACACGGCCGTACCGGACATCAGCTGCGGTTTCCTCTTCAACAGATTGCCTGCAAGGGAATCGAGCGGAATCTCGTTCCTGCGCGTCTTGTCGAATAGATACCTGGTGCCTCTTATCCAAGTCCACATGGTCATCACGATCACTGCGGCAATGGCAAGCGAGGCCCAGCCGCCTTCGAATACCTTGACGATGTTGGCTGCAAAGAAGCCGGTATCGATGAAGACGAACACCGCCATTAAGGCTATCGCGACGCCGAGCGGCCATTTCCAGATGCGCGTCATGACGACATAAAGCAGTATGTTCGTCACCAGCATGTTGCCTGTCACCGAAATGCCGTAGGCCGAGGCAAGCTTGCTGGATTCGCCAAAGCCGACCACCAGCAGCATCACCACGAGCGCCAGTAGCATGTTGACGCGCGGCATATAGATCTGGCCGGATTGTCTTTCCGACGTATGCAGGATTTCCAGGCGCGGCAGCATGTTGAGCTGCACTGCTTGCCTGGTCAGCGAGAAAG
>NZ_RZSX01000527.1:0-4567 GCF_004023105.1 Mesorhizobium sp. M5C.F.Ca.IN.020.32.2.1
AAGCCATACTCAGCCCGGCAATCCCATGAAGTCGAAACTCAACACAGTTCGCCTGGACGCTTGGGACCTTCGGATCCTCGCGGAGCTTCAGACAGACGGTCGGATATCGAAGAGCGAACTGGCGAAGCGCGTCCATCTGTCGGCCTCGGCTTGCTCGGAGCGGCTCCGCATACTCGAAACAACAGGGATTGTTGAAGGCTATTACGCGCGGCTGAGTCCATCCCTCACCGGGGGCGTGATTTTCGTGATGGTGGAGGTCGTGCTGGATCGTCACCGCCTCGAAGACCAAAGACACTTTGAGACGGCAATTCAAGGCATCTCCGAAATTTTGGACTGCTGGGCGATCGGGGGCCGGGTAGATTACCTGATGCGCGTTGCAGCTCCTTCTATGGCTGCCTACCAGGAATTCATGGAGGGTTTGCTACAGGTTGGACTCGGGATCGATCAATATTACAGCCTCATAGTGACGAAATCCGTAAAATCCAATTCGCCCATTCCCTTGTCCGCGCCAAGACAACGCTGAGTTGTCCGTGTTTTCCACGGAGATTGACGCAACTTCCGTGATTTCATCGGCCGCGGACGTGCATTGCCGTGGAACGTGGAGTGTGTCCGCCGGTATAGTCAGCCCTAGACGAGCGGGGACTGAGTGTTCTCCGCCGGGCAATAAACGGGAGAGCGACAATGAGTCTGACCAATCTGGGAACCAAGCAAGTCCAAGAAAAGGATCGGACCTTCGTCTTTCATCCTTCCACGCACTTGGCAAAACACAGCCGCGGCGAGACGCCAAACCGGATCATGGCCGGAGCGGAAGGCGTCTACATCTGGGATACTGAAGGCCGAAAGAGCCTCGACGGTTTCGGTGGGCTCTATTGCGTCAACATGGGATATGGATGCACGGAGATTGCTGACGCCATTGCCAAGCAAGCGCACGACTTACCGTTCGCTCATGTCTATGCCAGCCAAGGCACGGAGCCCGTTGCCCGCTTAGCGGAGGCCGTGGTGGAATATTTCGGGCAGAACATGCAAAGAGTTTATTTTGGCCTCTCCGGTTCCGACGCCAACGAGACCAATATCAAGCTCGTCTGGTATTATAACAACGTTCTCGGGCGTCCCGAAAAGAAGAAGATCATTTCGCGACATCGCGGTTATCACGGTTCCGGCCTGGTCACTGGAAGCCTGACAGGTCTTCCGTTTTTTCATAAGTTTTTCGACCTGCCTTTGAATCTGGTACGCCACACAACGACCCCACATTACTATCGGCAGGCGCATGAGGGCGAAACCGAAGAAGCCTTTTCCAAACGCTGCGCCGACGAACTCGAGGCCCTTGTTCTTGCCGAGGGCCCGGAAACTGTTGCGGCCTTTATCGGAGAACCGGCACTTGGGACTGGCGGCATCGTTCCGCCCCCAAGGGGGTACTGGGCGGCTATTCAAGAGGTGCTGGATAGGCACGATATCCTGCTGATCGCCGATGAAGTCGTTTGTGGCTTCGCGCGAACCGGCGAGAAATTCGGCTCGCACCTCTATCGGATGCGCCCGGATTTCGTCACCATCGCCAAGGGCGTTAGTTCCGCCTACCTCCCAATTTCCGGGTCAATTATTGGCGACCGCGTCTGGTCTGTCCTGGAAGAAGGAACCGAGAAGAATGGACCTCTCGGCCATGGCTGGACATATTCAGGGCATACGCTTTGCGCGGCGGCCGCACTTGCCAACATTCAAGTACTTAAGGAAAGAAAGATCCTGGAGCATGTCCAGGATGTCGGGCCGTATTGGCTTTCCCGCATGAAAGCCGAATTGGAGGGACATCCCATTGTCGGCGAAGTTCGCGGCGTTGGAATCCTGTCAGCAGTAGAGCTGATGCGGGATCCCAAGGCGCGCGTACCGTTTGAGCCCGAGCTGCAGGTCGGCGCGCGTGCCGCCGCTGCTCTGCTTGAAAACGGTGTCATCGGCCGCGCCATGCCGCATGGCGATATCCTCGGCTTTGCACCGCCACTGATCATCACCCGGGCCGAAATCGACATCATCGTCGATGCGACGGCGAAGTCAGTTGACACGACGTACCGCGCCTTGAAGGCGGAAGGCGCCGTATAATCTTCGTGAGCGCCAAACGACTTGTTTTGCTGCTGTCGTCCGGTCCTCCCATTTGACCGCTGGCGTTGCGCGGCGAGCCCTGCCGGTGTACCTCCCCGCCGGCAGGGCGTATTTCTGAGACATTGCAGGTCCACCACATCGCGCCAGTGAATGGATGCTGAGAAGAACAATTATGCTTCGTAAGAAACGCTTATGATGCCGAGCACCCGGACTTGCTTCCACCCCTAAGCAAGTTGCCGAAGACCCAGTGAAGGTTCTGACAAGGGCAGACATGCAATCTGTCTTCGAAAGATTTTTTGGAACAGCTTTCGGATGGCGACGATGAGGTCGATTTCCACAGCGCCTTGGCCTATGTGACCTCACGACTCGACCTACTCGCCTTAACGTGTTGAGAGCTCATTAACTGCTCCTCCGCGGTATCGACGGTTCCGTCGATGGTTGCGTGCGCCTCCTGCCCTCCACAGGGCCGACTATGCTTTGCGACATTTTCCGGCTGTTGGAAGGAAAGACGGCGCTGAGCATCCGAACATATTGGAAAGCAGCCGCTTCGCGCTCGACATTGCTTCGTCGCAGCGCGGCTAACACAACCCAGAAAGTCAGAGAGACGCGGTTTTTCTGCATCAGCCGAATATGGTTTGCAGCAAACAGCCGGTGACGGCTGATATCGTAAGCATGCACAAAGACCCCACCATTCGTCCCGAATACTCAGGAGAACTACGTGCCTGAAGTCAAACTGTTTAAGCCCACGGACGTCGAGCAAAACTACAACCACAGGGGTACGTCGTGGCATGAGTTTGTCAACGAGAAAGACGACTCACCTCTAGCTTCAGGCACCACGTATCTTCGAGATTCTGATTTCGAGTGGACACTATGGTATGACGAGATGATATGCATTGATCCAGGGCAACTGCTCGAGGTGACAGTGGATGGTCGTGCGTATTCTCTGGCAAGAGGAGAATGCATAGGCTCCCCAACGGTACCGTCGCGAGGTATCGGTCCACCGGCCTTGCTTTGATGTACTATGCAATTTCTCCGTCCGACTGGAGAAACGATACCCGGTATGCCCGGTATGCCCAATCTCGCTAAGATATGCCACGATCTGAGTTCCGTGACCCGTCTGCTCGTGACCCGTATAGCTAGCGTGTCCCGCCGATTGGAGAAATTTGGATCATGACGACGTACCCGCTGGTGCTGAGGCGAGCTGCCGCAAGGGGGCCCGCACAGCGATACCCCCGGCTTTGCCCCGCCACTGATCATCGCCAGGAATACGAAGTCGACATCATCGTCGACGCGACGGCGAAGTCAGTTGACACAAGGTACCCCGCTTCGAAGGCGGAAGGGCCGTATAATCTTCGTGAGCGCCAAACGACTTTGTTTTGCCGCTGTCGTCCGGTCCTCCCATTGACCGCTGGCGTTACGCGGCAAGCCCTGCCGGCGCACCTCCCCGCCGGCCAGGGCGTATTTCTGAGACGTAGCAGGTCCACCATCGCGCCAGTGAATGAATATTGAGACGAATAACCATGCTCCGCAAGGCACGCTTATGATGCCGAGGACCCGGGCTTGTTTCCACCCCCAAGCAAGTGGCCGGAGACCCAGTGAAGGTTCTGACACGCAGACATGCAATCTGTCTTCGAAGGTTTTTGGAACAGCTTTCGGAAGGCGTCGATGAGGTCGATTTCCACAGCGCCTTGGCCGATGTGAGCTCACAACCCGACCTGCTCGCCTTCGCCTATCTCTCGCTACCGCCGCGGCCAGGTGACAAGCCCAGGCTGATCTCCAACTATCCGGCGCCCTGGACAGCGTGCTATCTCGAGCACCAGTACCAGAGCATCGACCCCGTCATCGTGCGTGCCCGCGTCGGCGAATGCCCCTTCCAGATGCCGATGGACTGGCAGGATCGCTGCTCCTATGACTTCACCGCTCATTTGACGTCGAGTGGCTAGGCCTGGGAGTTCTTGCGTCGCAAACCGGCATTCCGGCGCTTTCTGCTCGCTGCGCTCCAGGAGGCCAATACACTGTCTCGCGGAGCCCTTGTCGACGTGATCGCCTCTCCGCGATCTCTCGCGCTAATTAGGAGTTTTGTTTCGCCCGCTCGCAGTGCGGTCGTTCTGGTGTGCGTCGGTGCGCCCATGTGTTGTCGGTCGTCGCGAAACAGACGTCCGCGTCGCCAACTCCCTTCGAAATGAGGTCATTGTCATGTCGGACGACAGTCCTGCTGGGAACCGGCAAGTGTCAGCACGTCCCTCTCCGCAAAGCTGGGCACACCATCCAGCTCGTATTTCCCGGCGGACATCCTGCGGCCGCTTGCCTGCGTGCTGAGGCGATCTGGCCCGCAGCACTTTCGAAGCATCGCTTCTGGGCGCTCGAATGCGTCAATGCCCTTTGTCTCGATGGAGAACTGCCCGCCGCTTGTTTCCCTCAAAAATTTGCAGCCCGGTTGCCATTCGTTCGTCGGGCCCTCGACGGGTCGCTCGCGTCC
>NZ_RZSX01000528.1:0-4565 GCF_004023105.1 Mesorhizobium sp. M5C.F.Ca.IN.020.32.2.1
CGTTACAGCCTGGTGGGTGCGCTCGCAGGCGCGGTTGGCGCGCTTGCTTCGGCGACACCTGATCTTCTGGCTCCAGCCGCCTTCGACCAACTCACCGGCATCAAGGCGATGTTCGTGCTCTATGCATTTCTGGGCCTGCTCGGCGGCCTTCTCTACGCGCGGATCCCGCAGCGCCGTCCAGCGTCGGACTCCGGCACCGCGTCCGCGCTCGGCCCCTCGCGCAATATTGTGTTCAAGCTCGCGGCCCTTTTTAGCCTTGATGCCTTCGCCGGCGGCTTCGTCGTCCAGTCGCTGCTTGCCCTGTGGCTTTTCGAAACATTCGACCTGTCGCTCTCGGAAGCGGGCTTTTTCTTCTTCTGGTCCGGGGTACTTTCGGCGTTCTCATTCCCCGTTGCTGCTTGGCTGTCCCGGCACATCGGGCTCATCAACACGATGGTGTTCACTCACATTCCGTCCAGCATTGCTCTGATGTTGGCGGCGCTTGCGCCCACGCTGCCTCTGGCACTCGCCCTGCTGTTGATCCGCGCTGCGCTTTCGCAGATGGACGTCCCGACGCGATCGTCTTACGTCATGGCCGTCGTCACGGAGGCAGAGCGGGCGACGGCTGCGAGCTTCACATCTGTCCCGCGCAGCCTAGCCGCCGCAGCCAGTCCCGCCTTGGCGGGCGCTCTGTTCGCTGCCTCGTTCCGGGCATGGCCCCTCCTGATCTGCGGTGCCCTAAAGATCATTTATGACCTGCTGCTGCTGATGCAATTCCGGCACCTCAAGCCGCCAGAGGAACGGTGATACAGTGTTGTCGGTTGGGGGTGTGTTATACCAGGACGGCTCGACTGATCAGGCCGGGCCGCGGCCTTGTAAAAGCGGCACCAGCCATCAGGGCTGATTTCATCCGCGACAATCTCGCATGCATTCGGCTCCCGGAAATGGGTGCACCCGGCGAAGAACGGGTGTTGTCATGCATGAAAGCCCCGCCAGCTCGCACTATTGCCCTGCAGATACCGGATCAGCGAATTGTCCCCGCGATACATCCATGCACGAGCCCGATCAACGGAGCCCTTATAGTCTGTCATCCAGGCTTGTCTGCCGCGACGCGGGCGGGCGTGAGGAAGTTCACCTCAAATTGCTCTTCGGAAACAGCACGCGATCGGGTTTTGCATTCATTCGCGCCAGCATTTCCTTGATCAAGCGTGTTTTGGTGCGTCCCGCTTCCTTCGGCGGCACGAGGTAACGCACGATGGCCTCGAGCCAGGTGTTTTCACTGACGCGAAAATGAACCACGGGATGCTCCTTCACTTCGAGTTCGTCCACCGGCGTTTGCGACAGGATGTGCTTATAGACCTTCACCTTCTGGCTCATGATGTCGCCGATCTGCTCGTCAACGACCTCTCTCATGGTTTTCGCTACGAATTCCAGATCGCTTTCATAAGCGAGCTGGAACTTGATTTCGTTCCAGACATAGGGAAACAGCGGCCAGGAATAGTTGAAGACCGGCGTGTCAAACACGGTGGAGTTCGGAAACTTGATGACGCGTCCGCTTGGATGATCGGTCCAAAGATGTTCGCCGCCGAATTCCCATAACGTCGTGTCGAGATAGCTGACATCAATGACATCGCCATGGGCATCGCCGATGCGAATGCGGTCGCCAACGCGATAAGGCGCCCTGGCCAGAATATAAATCCAGGCGATGAAACTGGAGATCGGCATTTGCAGCGCAAAGCCGAGAATCAGTGAAATCAGGCCGAGTGAAACAACCGCAGCGTACCAGTTCACAAATAAGACCGAAATGGCCACGAAGACGATGGCGACGACGACGACCAATCGAAAAATACGTTGCAGGTTGAAACGCGAAACACGATTGGGAATTCGGCCAATGAGAAAGACTTCGATAACATTGGCAACGGTCAGCATAACGAAAATGAGAAGGCCGCCCCTGACGTAGTTCAGCACGCGAATGCGCAAAGGCGCATCAAGCCATTCTAAGCGCCAATTGATCAGGACTTGGATGCCAAAAAGCAGCAAGGCGGCGGCAGCGAAACCAACCGTCCACCAGACATCTTGCTTGCGAAGGCTGAAGCGGAATTTTTCCTCGGGCTTTTTCGCCTTCTGTTCCAAAGTTTCTGGATCAGCAGTCTGTTGCGCGGCCCGTTCGAGTCGGGAAAGGTTCTCCTGTTCCTTGGCGCGCGGTTCCATGGGTTCACCTCCCGATGTGGCCATCAACACCCAGCCAGTGCCTTCTCGTTCCTCGACGGCGGCATTCCGGCAACGACGCGATGTCAGTCGCTGACCGGTTCCTTGCCGGTCCCCGAAAGCTGGCCTTCATTCCGGCGGCCCCGTCCTTGGTGAAATAGGGCGGCAAGCAGAAAGATGCGACGGCGCCGCCATATTCGGCAAATGCCTTATAGCCCGATCCGAAACTAAGCTGAGTTTGGTATCAGCAGCTCCCCGAGAGCCCACCGGGAGATCTCGACTGTTCATCGAGCGGCCTTGGCCGCCGGCGCTACAGAGGGTGACGATATCTTTTTGAGATTCCGTCCGCGCTGATGCCCTGTATCGATCGACGATGACGGCTCATGACGTTTTCTTTCCATATGATTGTCTCTGGATCGACAGATTTCCTGTCGATCCTGGTGCCTTATTCCTGACGCACCCAAATCTGCGAGCGACCGAGCATTGAGACACCAATGTAGCCGCGCACGTTGAGCTTCTTGCCGCCGTCCGTCAGTTGGATCTTGCTGCTGTAGACCTTGCCGCTGAAGTGTCTGCCGGCTAGCGGCCTGCGGCAGGAGTGCTTTTGTCGAGAGCAATGCGGCTATCGGCGGTGGTTGGGTGACTATCTTGGAGAATACCGCGCCATAGCGTGCAGTCAGCAGGGTTCGCGGACGGCTAAGCGCGCAGTGAGCGAGATTTTTGAGCGCCGGCCCGGCAAAAGCCATGATCACCGCTATGTCAGTCGGGCATGACCGTTGCCAAAATCGAAAATTCCGATGCCCGATCAAACTTTAACAGGCGAATGCTATTTAGAGCTGCCGGCCTTGCTGCACTGGCCGGGCTCGCTGCCTGCGCCACTGTGCTGCCCACCGGCGAAGGCGCCGGGGTCTCCGCCTCCGCCGTCGGCACACTGGCAGGCATCCGTGCCTCAGCCGGCCTCGTGCCGCTTCTCCCCGACCCTCAGCTCGAACAGGCAGCCCTGCAGCAGTCCGGCTATATGGCGCGCGGCGGCCGCATGACCCATACCACAGGCTGGGGCAAGGGATTCGCCTCGCGCGTCAAGGGCAACGGCATTAGCGGTGCTGCCGCCGAAAACATCGCCGAGGGCCGTTTCGATCAGCAGAAGCTGTTCGACATCTGGATGCATTCGGCCGGCCACCGCCGCAACATGCTCGACCCGCGCTTCACCCGCTTCGGTCTGGCCTATGTGCGGGACGGCCGCGACAGCTCGCTGCGCTACTGGAGCCTTGTTCTGGGCAGATAGGAGGTGTGTCCGGCACGTCGACAAGCCGTCAGTCCATATGCGCGGGACCGGCGGTCGGACCTGCCTTTGGCTCGCGCAGCAGGAAAACAAACGGGATGGCAGCGTCATCATCATCAGCAGCTTGAAGTCATTGACGTAGTCTCAGGCTTCACCATCCGATGGACCGAGGTGGTCTATTGCGCCTCACCCGCCGTGGCGTGGCCGAAGATGCTCGGAAGCCCGCGGGAAACGCCGGTGTCCACCGTGGCGGTCGCACTCATGCCGGTGCGCAGCGCCATCTTGGCGTCGGCATCGGCCAGTTGCAGGCGTACGGAATGCGCTGGGTGACCTTGACCCGGTTGCCGGTGGCGTTTTGGGCGGGCAACAGCGAGAACTCGGCCCCCGTGCCGGCGCCGATCGCCTTGACCGTGGCTTCGAACGTCTTGCCCGGACAGGTGTCGACCACGATTCCAGCCTTCTGACCGGGCTTAATATTGGTGAGCTGGATTTCTTTGAAATTGGCGTCGATCCGGGTGTCGCCGGTCTCGACCAGCGAAAACAGCGGCGTACCCGAGCCGACATACTGGCCGACCTTGAACGAGGCAGCCTGGCTGATGATGCCGGCGGCCGGCGCCCTGACGGTGGTCTGCCCCAAATCGCAGGCAGCCTTGTCGCGTGCGGCGAGCGCCGCCATCACGGTCGATGCTTGTCGGTCTCGATATCGGGATTGCCGCCAAGCGCAGCCCTGGCGCTGAGGATGCCCTGCTCGGCCGCGGCCAGTTGCTGCTTGGCCTTGTCGAGATCGTTCCTGGCCTCATCCAGCGACGATTTGGCGTTAATGCCCTTGCGGGCAAGGTCGGCGGCCCGGTCATAGTGCGACTGCGCGTAGTCGACCTGGCCGGCGTCGAAGTTCTCCTGCGCTACCAGTGGTCGGGTTTTTCCCTGGGCGCCCCATTCGAGGACCTTTCAAAGGGCCAGCATGGAAAAGGTCGGTCGCCAAAACATCGGAAAATTTTCAGAATCCGATCGGGATTTCAGCGCCTGAAAAGCCGAATGAAAGCGTGCTGGTGAACGGGCGAATTGACCCTGTTTTCGGCGCCAAGGCGTCCGGCCC
>NZ_RZSX01000529.1:0-4555 GCF_004023105.1 Mesorhizobium sp. M5C.F.Ca.IN.020.32.2.1
GTTTCGGTGTTGCGCAAGGGCAGCGCCTGAAGCGTCGCGACAGCAAGATCAAGCAACTGGCGTCCCGTTTCGCCAACTGGCTGAGAAAGGCCGTCCTGCATGACGAGACCCGCGACACGGGCTGCGGCCTGAAGGCGATCCATACCGACATCCTTAGGAAATTACCGTTCTTCGACGGCACGCACCGCTTTGTTCCGGCCCTCGTCATCCAGGAGGGGTATCGCGTCGTGCATTGCGACGTCGTCGACCGCTCTCGCCGTCACGGCAAGTCCAATTACGGAATTTTCGATCGCGGCCTGCAAGGGGTGCTTGATCTCGCCGGTGTCTGGTGGCTGCGCCGCCGGCGCCGCAGAATGCCAAAAACAGAGGAAATCCGGCGTGCCTAACGTGCTTCAGGAACTGGCGACCTGGCTTCACGATGTCTTCGTCAAGCAGTTCGATACGTGGATTCTGCTCGGCTTTGTCGCCCAGTTCTTTTTCAGCATGCGCTTCGTCGTGCAGTGGGTCGCATCGGAAAAAGCCAAGCGCAGCGTCGTGCCGATCGCTTTCTGGTTCTTTTCGCTGTTCGGCGGCAGCCTGCTGCTGATCTACGCCATCCAGCGGCAGGATCCGGTGTTCATCGCCGGCCAGGCCCTGGGACTGTTCATCTACATCCGCAACCTGTGGCTGATCGCCAACGAGCGCAAGGCGGCGATGACGAAGGTCGATTGAGCGACCTGCCTCTCAGCGCGACGTGGCGCAAGCCGGCAAGGTCGACACCGATGCCTTCCTGGCCGCAGCAAATCCCTGGGAGTTCCGGGCTGCGACCTTGCACAAGGTCGGTGCTACCTGTCGTCCAGTCCGCCGTAGGATCGTACAAGCCGGACCATGTCGGGCGAGTTCGAGCCCTCGCTCTCGAGCCCCTCGGCGACACCGCTACGGTCGGCTATTGGCCGGTTCTGGCTGACCTTCCACTTGCCTTGCATGTCCGTGATCTCGATTTCCAGCCCGACAATGCCCTTGATCTGCGACTGGATGAAGCTGGCTGGTGCGTCGGTCACCGCCCAAGGTGCTTTGCGAGCGGCTTCCTGTGTTACCGTCAGATCGGAAATCTGTCGGGCCAGCCAATCCTGGTCCTCGATCACTCTAACTGCACCGCGCACCTGGACAATGGCGTAGTTCCAGGTCGGCACGACCTTCCCGGTCTCGCGCTTGGTCTCGTACCAGGACGGCGTCACATAGGCATCGGTGCCCTGGAAGACGACCAGCACGGGCGATGCCGGGTTGTCGGCCAGCAGGCGCCATTGCGGATTGGCTCTCGCCAGATGGGCGCGCAGACTGCCGTTCGGCGGCGCCTCTGCGTTGCGCAGGGAGGGGGCGTCGAGCAGGAACGGGATCGCGTTCGCGACCGGCCCCTCGGCTCCATTTGAAATCAGCAGGCCAAGCGGATGCGCCCGGATCAGCCCGTGCAGCACGTCTTGCCGCGTTTCCTGGAAATGCGGGGGCTGGTACATCGCTGTTATCTCAACCGTTTCGGCCGCGGGTCGGATAACTCGCCGGCCAGCCGGCGATCGAGATAGTCCGCGCATTCCTGGAGCAGGAGGTCCGCGTCGTTGGAGAAGAAATGGTTGGCCCCGGGCAAGGTCTTCTGGGTGATGGTGATGCCCTTTTGCGTGTGCAATTTGTCGACCAACCCCTGCACGTCCTTTGGCGGCGCGACCTTGTCGGCGTCGCCATGGATGATGAGGCCGGACGACGGGCAGGGGGCCAGGAACGAGAAATCATAGGTGTTGGGCTGCGGCGCGATCGAGATGAAGCCTTCGATCTCCGGCCGGCGCATCAGAAGCTGCATGCCGATCCAGGCGCCAAACGAATAGCCGGCGACCCAGCAGCTCTTGGAATCAGGATGCAGCGACTGCACCCAATCAAGTGCCGCGGCCGCATCCGACAATTCGCCGGTGCCGTGGTCGAATTCGCCCTGGCTGCGGCCGATGCCGCGGAAATTAAAGCGAAGCGTGGTGAAATCCCGCTTCTGGAACATGTAGAAGAGGTCATAGACGATCTTGTTGTTCATCGTGCCGCCGAACTGGGGGTGCGGGTGCAGGATGATGGCAATCGGCGCGCTCTTTTCCTTGGAAGGCTGGTAGCGACCCTCCAGGCGGCCGGCCGGACCGGTGAAAATGACCTCAGGCATAAAATACTCCACATGGCATATGAATGCGCGGCGCCCGGAACAACTCTTCCTCCGGCCCCCAGTCTTCCCAGGCCTTGACGCAGGGCGAGCGTCTTTCTAGAAGCTAGTTTAGAATTGTTCAAAACTGGGTGGCCAAAACATCGTGGTTCGGCCATCCGCGCCGCAAGTGGCGTAAATAGGACGGCTTGCCTTGCAATTTCAAGGAAATAACGCGCTATCCTCGCGGAATGGCTCTTGAAGGGACCGATCGAAACGAAAATGGCCGGAAGACGCGCCTATCTCGACTACAATGCCAGTGCGCCGCTGCTTGCCGCGGCGCGCACTGCAATGATTGCCGCGCTTGATGTCGCCGCCAACCCGTCATCGGTCCATGCCGAGGGTCGCGCCGCACGGCGGCTGATCGAGAATGCAAGGCGCGATGTGGCGACGCTGGTCAACGCCAGCGCCGAGCATGTCGTGTTCACCTCCGGTGCGACGGAAGCCGCCTCGACGCTGCTGACGCCGGATTGGCAGATGGGGCGCGGCACTATCCGCATGAGCCGGCTCTATGTCTGCGAAGCCGATCATCCTTGTGTGCTGAATGGCGGGCGCTTTCCGGCAGCCCAGGTGACACGCATCGGCGTCGACACCGACGGCATTGTCAAGCTGGACGCGTTGGCGGCGGCACTTGGCCGTCATGACAAGGCAGACGGCCTGCCGCTGGTGGCGATCCACGCTGCCAATAACGAGACCGGCATCATCCAGCCGGTCGAGCGCATCGCCGAAATCGTCAAGGCGGCGGGCGGCATTCTGATCATCGACGCCGTGCAGGCCGCCGGCCGCATTCCGCTCGATTTGTCAGCGGGTTACGCCGATTACCTGATTCTGTCTTCGCACAAGATCGGCGGTCCCAAGGGCGCTGGCGCCATCATCGCCGCCTCGGACCTGATGATGCCAAGACCCTTGATCGCCGGCGGTGGCCAGGAAAAGGGCCACCGTGGCGGCACCGAAAACCTAGCCGCGATCGCCGGTTTTGGCGCGGCGGCGCGGGAAGCCCTGATCGGATTGAAGAGCATCGATGCGGTCGGTCGCCGCCGCGACGAGATCGAGGCCATCGTGAAAACGCTGGTGCCGGATGCGGAAATCTTCGGAACCGGCGCGCCGAGGCTTGCCAATACGACATTCTTCGCTATTGCGGGCACCAAGGCCGAGACGGCGCAGATCGCCTTTGACCTCGCCGGCGTGGCGCTGTCGGCCGGTTCCGCCTGTTCGTCGGGCAAGGTCGGCCCGAGCCATGTCCTGAAAGCCATGGGGCACAGTGATAGCCTTGGCGCTTTGCGCGTGTCCATCGGCCACGCAACGAGTGCCGAGGATGTCGAGTTGTTCCGCAAGGCACTGTCAGGTATCGCCTCGAGGCAAGCCGGTAAGGAAGCGGCGGGCAGGGAAAAAGCTGCCTGAGTGCGGCAGAATGATGCAGGCCTTCGGGCCTGGTAGAGCCGTGCGTTCCATGGTGGCCGGGTGAATTTCCGGCAGGGACGCACTATATGGAACTTACGCCGCCTTGGTTGCCCATGGGCACTCGTTTCGCGGTGCCATAGTTTGAAAACTGTCGGGCCTTGACCCCGGCGTGGATGGAGAACGCATATGCCTGCTGTGCAGGACACGATCGATCGGGTCCGAAAGATCGACGTCGACCAGTATAAATACGGATTCCAGACCGAAATCGCGATGGACAAGGCCCCAAAGGGCCTGAGCGAAGACATTATCCGCTTCATTTCGGCGAAGAAGGACGAGCCGTCCTGGATGCTGGAATGGCGTCTGGAAGCCTATCGGCGCTGGGTGACGCTGGACGAGCCGAAGTGGGCGCGCGTCCATTATCCGAAGATCGATTTCCAGGACCTCTACTACTATGCGGCGCCCAAGAGCACGCCGGGACCGACATCGCTGAGCGACGTCGATCCTGAGCTCTTGAGGGTCTACGAAAAGCTCGGCATTCCGCTGAAGGAACAGGAAATCCTCGCCGGCGTGCAGAAGACCGACGCGTCGGAACTCGAGGAACCCAGCGACAATGTCTACAAGTCGGGCCGCGTCGCCGTCGACGCGGTGTTCGATTCGGTGTCCGTCGTCACCACCTTCAAGAAGGAGCTGGCGCAGGCCGGCGTCATTTTCTGTTCGATCTCGGAAGCGATCCGCGAGCACCCGGAACTGGTGAAGAAATATCTCGGTTCGGTCGTGCCGACCTCCGACAATTTCTACGCGACACTGAATTCGGCGGTGTTCACAGACGGCTCCTTCGTCTTCGTGCCCAAGGGCGTGCGCTGCCCGATGGAACTGTCGACCTATTTCCGCATGAACGAGAAGAATACCGGCCAGTTCGAGCGTACGCTGATCATCGCCGAGGAG
>NZ_RZSX01000052.1:0-14208 GCF_004023105.1 Mesorhizobium sp. M5C.F.Ca.IN.020.32.2.1
CCGCGCGGGCCGCATCATAACGCGTCACCAGCACGTGCTTGGCGATCTGTTCGCCCCGCTCGGCCTTGACGGTCCTGGCGTCGAGCAAGCCGATGATGCGATCGGAATCGCGCACCGAGCTGACTTCCGGGTTGGTGACGATGACCGCCTCGTCGGCAAAGCGCATGGCAAGCTGCGCGCCGCGCTCGATGCCGGCCGGACTGTCGCAGAAGACATAGTCGAACACCGAGCTTAGCTTTTCTATCACCTCGCCGACACCCTCCTCGGTCAGCGCATCCTTGTCGCGCGTCTGCGAGGCCGGCAGCAGGAACAGCGTCTCGACCCGCTTGTCGCGGATCAGCGCCTGCGAGAGCTTGGCCGTTCCCTGGATGACGTTGACCAGGTCGAACACCACCCGCCGCTCGGCGCCCATGATCAGATCGAGATTCCTTAAGCCGACGTCGAAATCGACCAGGGCCACCTTCTTGCCGGTCCTCGCGACCGCGGCACCAAGGGCGGCAGTCGAAGTCGTCTTGCCGACGCCCCCCTTGCCCGAGGTGACCACCACTACCTTGCCCATATATGCCTCCATTATTGTTGTTGGTATTGTTAAGCGTCTGATTTGGATCCGCTTAAGTGCTTGTTTCATATGCCATTATAAAAACATTGCGCACCTTTGGCCGGCATGCTTAGCTGAACGGCGCGATACGCAACGTGTCTTTTTCGAGAAACGCCTGCACCGCCTTTCCACGCAAGGACGGCTCCATCTCCTCGGCAGTGCAATACCAGCCGTCGACCGACAGCAGCTCGGCCTCGTTCTTGCGGCAGAAGATGCGCGCCGCCGAATGGCCGAGCACACCGGCCGACGCTCGCCCGCGCAGCGTGCCGTAGACATGGATGGAGCCCGCGGCGACGATCTCGGAACCGGAGGCGACGGAGCCCAGCACGATGACATCGCCATGCGCGTGGAAGACCGACTGGCCCGAGCGGATCGGCGTCTTGACCATCAGCGTGGCGGGCGCTTCCGGCTGCCTGTCTTCTGGCTTGCCCTGTTCCGCCCTGCCCGCCTCTTCCGGCTTGCCCGCCTCTTCAGGCCTGCCCTTGCTGTCGGCCTGCATCAGCAGCCCGGCGGTGGCCTCTTTCGCACCGATCAGCACGGGCGGCAGATTGGCCTCGAGCGCCGTGCTGCCGTCGAGCTCGATGGCGTAGATGCGGATGCCGCGCAGGCCAAGCTCAGCAACCAGCGCTTCGATCTGGCCGACCTCAGGCTTCAGCGTGTTGAGGTTGAGCACCACCGGCCGGCCGGCGAAATAGCCCGGTGAATTGCCGATCCAGCGATCGAGGCTCTCCAGCCACTCAGAAAGCGGGGCCTCCGGCGTCAGCGTGAAGGCGACGAACGAGCGGGCGCGAAAACGAATGGATTTGGTCTCGACGGGGGCGGCGAAGGTCACGGACAGCGATTCCTTACTGATAGGTAAACGCTAGCCAGCCATGGTTAACGAAAGGTTAACGGAGGGGGTATTCGCGACATTAGGAAAGCCATTTACTGACTGGCCCGGCTGTGTCAGCAGCCGAGCGGGCAGCGCTGGAAATTGCTTGCCCTTCTCGACACCTTGCTGGCTAAGTGCCCTTTGCTGCGTCCTCGATAAGTTCCGCTAGCAAGGTAGAGAACCGCTCGTCAGTCCTATCCCCTATGTTTCCCACTTCTCTTGCCACCATCCCGGGCGAAGAGACCGACACTTGCCCACTCAGCTGAACGTTGACCGTGAACGTCCTTCCGACTTCCTCCTTCGCCACGCCCTGCTTGCTGTAGACTTTGAACCGGATAGATGGTGTTGACGCTTTGGCTTGGCGGCGTGGCGCGGTGTCCATCTCGACAGTCACCTCGCCCGCCACTTCAGCCTTGGCCGCCTCCAACGACGCAACCACGACGTGGTTTAGCCAGGCCCTGGCTTGCGCGCCGAAGTCCACCACACCTGCCTCCGCCTTCTTATTGCGGACCTTCCCCTCTTGCTCACGGGCTTCCTTCCCGCGCTCAAGGGCTTCTTTGAACTTAGACATCATGGTTTGCCTCCGATTGTAAGCGCATGAGACCAGGCGTCATGTCCCGATGCTCCTCCTAATGGGTAGAACGCGCACAATCGGCGTCCGTTGCGTAAGCGGAGCCCGCGGTTCGCCGCTGCGCACGGTAGTTTCCTTCTGGCGCGGTCGATCGCCCGGGTGGCGGCGGTGATCGCGGCGCTGTGGTGGTGGCTGGGGTAGCGTGTCAGCAGCCGAGCGGACGGCGCTGGAATTTCCCTGCCCTTTCCCACAAGATGCCTGAACATCCCTGAGGGCTCGACATGTGCAACCTCTACAACATCACCACCAGCCAGGAGGCGATCCGCCAGTGGACCCGCGCCCTGCGCGACATCCTCGGCAATCTCGAGCCCTCCATCGACATCTACCCCAACCAGCCCGGCCCGGTGGTGCGCAACGCGCCGGACGGGACGCGCGAGCTGGCCAACCTGCTGTGGGGCATGCCGACGCCGATTGAGCGGGTGAAGGGCAAGGCCGACTATGGCACCACCAACATCCGCAACCCGCAATACGGCCACTGGCAGCAATATCTCGGCGTCGAGAACCGCTGCGTGGTGCCGCTCACCAGCTTCGCCGAACCGAGCCCGGCGCCGGGCGACAAGGACCCGGATACCGGTATCCAGAGGAACTACTGGTTCGCGCTGAACGAGGAGCGGCCGCTGTTCTTCTTCGCCGGCCTGTGGACGCGCTGGCAAGGCGTGCGCAAGGTCAAGGACGGCCCCGGCGACTTCGAGCTTTATGGTTTTCTGACCACCAAGCCAAACGCCCTGATCGCGCCAATTCACGAGAAGGCCATGCCTGTCATCCTGACCACCCAGGAGGAAACCGAGACCTGGCTGACAGCGCCGTGGTCGGAGGCCAGGCACCTGCAGCGCACGGCACCCGACGACGCGCTGGTGATCGTCGACAAGCCGGCGACGCAGATCAAGTTTCCGCCGCAGGCGTCACAGGCGCCCGTACAGGGTTCGCTGTTCTAAAGCTTGAACTTCTGCAGCACCCAGATGTAGCCCTTCGGCGGGTGGTCCTGGTCGATGAACTGGGTGCGCACGGTGGTGTCCTTCCGGCTGCATCGTTTGCACCTGAACCTGATGGTCTCCAGCGGCTTGTTCCAGCCTACCACCTTGGCCACGTCATTGGCCCGGAAGCGTCCCACATGGTAGCAATGGCCGCACTCGACGATCAGCAGCATGTTGGCCTTCGCGGCACGTCCAACGCTGTCCATCGGCCCGGCCATCGGTCATTTCCGGGTCAGATAATCCTCGGGAAGCGGGAGCAGGCCAAGGCCCGGCATCCGATAATCGGGCTCCTTGTTCGCTAGGCTGGCCATCACCTCATGCAATTTGTCGACAAGCCCACTAAGCTGCCAATACAGCTCGCCATGCGCCTTCAGATGCAGCTGCGACGAAAGCACCGTCCTGCGCAGGCTCAGAGCGTCCCTGATGATCGCCTCCGCATCCCTCGTCGACAGCCTGTCAAACCGGCTTTTTCGTCTGCCCATCGCGGCTCTCCCTAATTTGTGAGCAACCGCCCCACCTGCTGACAAATAGGAAGGGATTCCTCACGGAGTCAATTCACACTTGACATATTTGTTCCCGTTTTGTTCAATTTGAACAGAAACATTTGGAGGCATCTCCATGGACCACATCGTGACGCTCGACAGCGGCCGCCCTTCAGGCCATCGCCGACAGGTTCATCGCCTGGCACAAGGGCGATGCGGTGAGGGCCCTCAAGGAAATGATCGTGCTGAATGGGCATTTGCAGGAGCAGCTCGACGCGGTTGAGGGATCGCGGCGGGCGACGCGCTAGGCGCTCAGACATGACGGCAGCAGGACGCCTGTTCAATCGTGCCGTCGAATGTCAGATTAGCGCCAACAACTCGTTTGATGCGATATCGGCGAATGACGGTTGCGACCCCATTTTCTGACCTTCGCGCGGTCGAAACGGGGTCATGTGCGTCTCTTTCGCGCTTTCCGCCCAGCAGCTAGTGGTGTCGCTTTCTGAGTGGATCAAATAGCGCTATATTTGGGCACCAAGTGCTCGATGTAGGTAACGACTTTTTTTTGGATGAGCAGCCCCGGCGAAGCGTGAAATTCGTATCATTTGGGAATGGTTCCTGACATCGGCTGCCGTCCGAAACCGATCAGGTGGATCCAATGCGTCGAGGGTATTTCGCTCTTGCCTACCTGCTGGCTCTATTCGCTGGACCGTTTGCGGCCAGCCCAGGGCTGGCCGCAACTGTTCCGCATGTAGGCCTTCTCACCTATTGGGACTGCAGCCCGGGTATTGTTCAGGACGAATTCGGGCCGTTTCTCAAGGGGCTCGAGGAACTGGGCTATAGGAAGGGCGAGACCTTTGCACTCGAGTGCCAGGCGGCCGGCAAGAATTACGACAGACTTGCCGAAGCGGCGCGCAAGCTGGTGCAGCTTTCTGTGGACGTGATCGTGACAAGCTCTCAACCGGCCGGACGTGCAGCCCACCAGGTGACGGATTCGGTCCCGATCGTATCGATCGTCAGCGGGGATCCGATATCCGCTGGCCTCGTCGCCAGCCTCGCCAGGCCAGGCGGCAATTTTACCGGGGTGAGCTACTATGCGACCGAACTTACTGCCAAGCGTCTGGAACTGCTGAAAGAAGCAATTCCGGGTATCGTCACGATCGGAGTTCTGGCCAACCCGGACGTTTCCTATTTGCCATTCGAGGCTGATGCAATGCGCGCGGCCGAAAAGCTCGGCATTGGCGTGAAGCTTCATCACATCAGGCAGCCGGCGGACCTCGACGTCGCAATCCCGGAAATGAAGAAAGAGAGCGTGCAGGCAATCTTCGTTCTGCCCGACGTCATGCTTGCCGGCGAGGCGGCACATATCGCCGATCTGGCACTCGAACAGCGGTTGCCGACGATGGCATGGGCTCCGTGGTATCCGCGAAACGGCTGTCTGCTTGCCTATTCCGCAGATTACGCGGAGATGCTGCATCGGCTGGCTTTCATGTCGACCGGATTCTCAAGGGAACGAATCCTGGCGATCTGCCGATCGAGCAGCCGACGACGTTCGAGTTGTCGATCAATCTGAAAACGGCCAATGTCCTCGGCATCGATCTGCCGCAGACCGTTTTGCTCATGGCTGACGAAGTCATCGAATGAGGATGATGTGCGGGATTCGATCCATCGCGAAGCCGCTCCCGTGCGCCGATCACTGTTTCGGAAATACTTCATCGCGTTGTTCGCCGCCGTCATTGTCCCCATAGCTGCCAGCGGCATCAGCGACGCCTGGTTCGGCTATCGCGACCAGCGTGCCATGCTCAGCGCTCTCTTGCAGGTCGAGACCAGATCGGCAGCCGGCAGGATGCAGAGCTTTCTCGACGACATCAGGGATCAGCTCGGCTGGATGGTCCAAAGGACTTTGACCGCGGACACCCGGGGACAACGGCTGGATGCACTGCGGGCGATGCGCCAAGCCCCTGCAATCGTCAGCATAAGTCTTGTCGACCGTGCTGGCGTGGAGCGGCTGCACGTCTCCCGCATTGACCTGAACAGGGTTGAAGGAGGATTGGATCGCTCAGGTGATCCTGCCGTTGTGGGAGCCCTGTCGACGGGCATATGGTATGGCCCGGTCACCTACCGCGATGGCTCCGAACCGTTCATGAACCATGGCACTGTGGGGACCCGGCGAGAGATACGGCATCGTCGTCGTCGAGATCAACCTGAAGCTCATTTGGGTTGTCATTTCGGAAATTCGTGTGGGGCGCAGCGGCCAGGCATTTGTTCTCGACCAGACCGGCCGGATCATCGCTCACCCAGACATCAGCAAAGTGTTGCGGGGCACCGACGAGAACACTGCGGAGGCCCTGCTCAGATTGCGGGACGAGATCGCCACAGCAGGTGGCGAGGCGACGACGGCCCGCAACGCCGAGGATGAACGCGTCGTGACTGCGATGGCACCGATCCCCAGTGTTGGCTGGACTGTGTTCGTCGAGCAGCCGCAGGCAGAGGCGTTTGCACCGCTCTATGCTTCTTTGTGGCGCACTGGTGGCCTGTTGCTTGCGGCAATCGTCTTGGCGGCGGCGCTCGCCTACTGGCTTGCCAGGCGCATGACCGGCCCGATCCGCCTGCTGGAGGAGGGCACCGAAAAAATCGGTGCCGGACAGTTCGATCACCGGATCGACATCGCCACCGGAGATGAACTTGAACGGCTGGCGGTCCGGTTCAATCAGATGGCGCAGGAACTCGCCATATCGCGGGATCGATCGGAGCGGATCGCGCGGCTGAAACGCTTTCTCGCACCGCAGGTTGCCGAGCTCGTGGAAAAATCCGGTGACGAGAGCGTACTCGCGGGCCAGCGGGCGGAGGTGGTCGCAGTCTTCTGCGATTTACGCGGCTTTACCGCGTTCTCGGCGCATGCGGAACCCGATGACGTCATGAAGGTGTTGCGCGACTACTATGAGGCTCTCGGCGCGATCATCACACGCTACGAGGCGACGCTGACCAACTTCTCGGCGGACGGGTTGATGGTGCTTGTCAACGCTCCTGTGCCGCGCGCGGAGC
The DNA here is from genome assembly GCF_004023105.1 of Mesorhizobium sp. M5C.F.Ca.IN.020.32.2.1. NCBI lineage: Bacteria > Pseudomonadati > Pseudomonadota > Alphaproteobacteria > Hyphomicrobiales > Phyllobacteriaceae > Mesorhizobium > Mesorhizobium sp. M5C.F.Ca.IN.020.32.2.1. The sequence continues at coordinate 6,599 of NZ_RZSX01000052.1, forward strand.
CGGCGCTTCGCGCTGTCGAGATGGCGATTGACATGCAGGACGCGATTCAACGGCTGATCGCCGCGTGGCGTCTGCGCGGCCACGCGGTCGGTTTCGGCATAGGGCTCGCGATGGGATGGGCGACGGTCGGCCGAATTGGCTATGAGGCCCGCGTTGACTACACGGCGATCGGCAATGTCGTGAACCTGGCGTCCAGACTGTGTTCGTCGGCCGATGATCAGCAAATTCTCACCGAGGACTCTGTGGCGTGTTCCGTCGGCGGCAAGATTCCGATGGTCGCCCTCGGCGCGCGCCACCTCAAGGGCTTCGATGAGGAAGTACGCGTGTACGACGTCGGAATACGGAGCCTGACGTCAGATTTCGCTCCTGATGCCGCCATGGGCGTCGCTACCTGCTTCCGGACTAAGGCTTGATGTGAACGCACCAGGTTCTCGTAAAGTGTCCGGCGCAGAGACGCGTGGCCGCCGTCTTCGCAGGCTCATGATCCGCCCAGGCATCCGACGCGGCTGCCTGGCAGGCGACGGCACGCCCCCTCAATGCCGCTTGAAATACTGCACCTCGCGTTCGTGCTTCTCCGCAGCCTCGCGGCTGTCAAACGTCCCGAGATTGCGGCGCTTGCCGGTCTTTTCGTCCTTCTTGCGCGAATAGAGGCGGTATTTTCCGTCTTTGAGTTTTCTAATCATCTGTCACTCCCCGAGCCGCCGCTTCCCCTTGAGGTTGCGCGCGGCTTGCTCGATCGCCGCCCGGTCGTCTCCCAGCCTGTCGAGCAGCTCCTGCGCCTGGTCGCCCGATATGCCGGTGCGCACCGCCAGGGCCTCCACCGTCAAGACGTCGGGGCTCGCGACCTCGCGGGTTTCCGGCAGGGCATCGCCTGCCGTCAGCGGCAGGGCTGCCTCCCTGTCGATCTCGGCCTCGGCCCGGTGCCAGTGCCGCTCGGGATCGCCATGGATGCGGCCTTCACGTTCCCAGATCTGGTATGCGCGCTCGCGAATCTTGTCTTCCCGGTCGTCGCCCATCTTGATTCCTCCTTGGGTATCGGATGAATGCCGCGCCAACCCGAACGATCCAAGAAATCTGCGTGATCGGTCGCATAAGGCGCCATGCACTGCGGCCGCCAACCCGCCACCCGCCTCCGCCCTGCCTACTCGCACTGCCGGCGCGGGCCGCCGGAATAGGGCTGGTAGGTGTTGTCTTCCGGCCGATAGGAACGGTAGCGGCTGAAGCAATATTCCACGTGGTGGGGCGGAAGCTGGGCGCCGCCGGTTTCATCCGCCGGAACGTTCCCATCCATTGACCACGTGTCGGTCGCCTCGACATAGCTGGCGCTGTCGTCGGCAGGCTGTGCGACGCGCTCGGCAGCGCTGGCATCGAGATAGGGCGAGATGCAGGGACGCTGCTCTCCGCTGTAGGATGTGTAGTGGTCGTCGCTTGGCCTGTATGAACGGTAGCGGCTTGCGCACCATTCCACATGGGCGGCTGGCACCGCGTGGTGCTCGTCCGCTGCCGGCTTGATAGAGGCGGTAGCGTTGGGGTCGGGCGCCGAAGATGCGGCATCGGCAGCTTTCGATGTGCGATCGACGGAGACCTGGTCGACTGCGACCTCTGGGAACTCGCGGGCAGGAAGGCGCTCAAGCTTCTGCGAAGCAGGGTCCACCTTCCGCGGCTCCCTCGGCCATAATTCGGCAACGCTGGAAGTCGGAGCAGCCTGCCGCACCGGCTCGGCGGAAAGAATCCAGACGGCGAATGCCAATCCGCTGGCGAAAACCGCCAACGTCAGCACAAAGCCGCCAAGTACCGCGGATAAAACTTTCACCTGCGCTCCTTTGCCCCGTCATCTCTAGAAATGCGAGGCATTGGATACGGTTCCAACGAGGAGTGGCACAAGCTTGCGCGCTGAAGGAAGTCTCCGTTTCTCGAAAGGCCCCTCTCCGTCTCGGCTTCGCCGAGCCACCTCTCCCGCTTTTGGGGCGAGGAACCCAGGGTTCAAAGGTCGCCGACAAGCTCCGTATAGGTCCTCAGCTCGCCATCCTGCCCGCGAATCTGCCAGGTCGCTCCGTCCTGCGCCTCGACATAGGATGCGCCGAGCGGCACTTTGCCGCCGCCGTCCGGCAGGTCCAGCACATAGACGGGGTTGCAGATGCCCGACAGGCGCGCGCGGAGCGCGCTGGCCAGCGCCTGTCCCTCGGCGATGGTGGTGCGCCGGTGCGCCATGCCGCGCGCGAGGTCGCCGTGGTGCAGGTAATAGGGTTTTACGCCGAGGCGGTACATCAGCTCGCGGCACAGCTCCTCCAGCACCTCGACCGTGTCGTTGACGCCTTTCAGGAGAACGCTCTGGTTCAGCAGCACGAAGCCGCCTTGCCGCAACGCGCGACAGGCCTGCTCAGCGGCATCAGTGATTTCGCAAGCGTGGTTGAAATGGGTGACAACCGTGACCATCAGCCGGCCCTGCAGGGAGCGAACCAGCCCTGAGGTGATACGCGAGGGCAGAGCGACGGGCACGCGGGTGTGGATGCGCAAGAGCCGCACATGCGGAACCGCCTCGATGCGGGCGCGGATGTCCGCAAGCGCCTTGTCCGGCAGCGACAGCGGATCGCCGCCGGTCAGGATCACCTCGCGGATTTCGGGATGGGCCTCGATATAGGCGAAGGCCGGCTCCAGCGCCTCGCGCGAAAAACCGCGGCCGATCGAAGTCAGCGACTCCTTGCGAAAGCAGAACCGGCAATAGACCGCGCATTGATAGGTCGGGAACAGCAAAACCCGGTCGGCATGACGATGCGTCAATCGCGGCACCGGACTGAAGGCATGGTCGGCGATCGGATCATCGAGCTCGCCTTCCAGCTCGGCCAGTTCTTCGGGCGACGGGATGACCTGCGCCCGGATGGGGTCGGCGGGGTCGCTCCAGTCGATCAGATCGAGATAGGCTTTTGGGATGCGAACCTTGTGGCGCGTCGCCGCGGCTTGAGCCGCCTCACGCTCGGCCGGCGACAGCGGCAGGGAATCCAGATCGCGCACATGCCGCACGCCCGCGCGAACATCGTCCTGCCACGAGGCGTCATCATCGTGGGCGCGCCCGTCATCAACCGTCATGCCGGCTGCAGCCATGCCGGCGTCGGGGATGTCGAGGTGTGAGGTCATCGAAGGCTCCTTGAATTCGGGGCTGGATACAGCATTGGAGCCATGGCTTGAAGGCAAGAAGCGTTGCCGAGATGGCAGGGACGAAAAGGCCGCGCTCAGCGGCTTCGGCGCCGCGACCCGGTGCACCCAACCCATCAGCGCCCGCTTGATTTCACAGCGCGCCCATCCGGCTTCATGATGATCTCGCGATGCGGATAAGGGATGTCTATGCCGTTTTCCCTAAAGGTGTCCCACAGCGCCAGCAGTACCCTGCCGCGCACGTTGGTCAGACCTTGCTGAGGGTCGTGGATCCAGAAGCGCAGCACGAAATTGAGCGAGGAGTCGCCGAAGTCCGTGAGCCAGCAGACCGGCCGCCGGTCCGCTTCGACCCGGCCGACGCTCATGGCGGCGGCTATCGCCAGTTCGCTGACCTTATGCGGGTCGGCGTCGTAAGAGACCCCGAAATTCACGTCGAGCCGCACGAGGTTGTCGCTGAACGACCAGTTGATGACCCTTTGGGTGATGAAGTCTTCGTTCGGGATCAGGTATTCGCGGCCGTCGCGCGTCACCACCGAGACAAACCGCGCCCGCAATTCGCGTACCCAGCCGAAGGTGCCTTCGAGCGAAATGGTGTCGCCCGGCTTGATCGACTTGTCGAGCAAGATGATCATGCCGGAGACGAAATTTGAAACGACCTTTTGCAGCCCGAAAGCCAGGCCGACGCCGACGGCACCGGAGAATATCGTCAGAGCCGTCAGGTCGAGACCGACGGAAGACAGGGCGATGGCACCCGCCACCAGCACAAGGCCCACTTTTGCGACCTTGCCGACGAGGACGCGGATCGAGGGTGTCAGCTCTTCGGAGATCCGGACGCGCTCATCGATATACTTGCCGACGACCACCGCAAGCCAAACCGTGGCGATCAGCAGCAACGCCGCCTTCAGCACCATGAGCGCCGAAAGGCGCACCGCCCCCAAAGGTATTGCGAGGCTGTCCAGGAAAGCCGCGGCGGCGTCGTCGATGCCCAGAATGACGAGGGCCGCATAGATCCAGGTCAGCCAGGCGAGAGCCCGCGCGACAAAGCGGTTGCGGATGATGCGCGACAGCACCGATGCGAACAGCCACGCGAGGGATAGCGAGAGCGCGATATAGATGAAATGGGTCCGGCTTGGCCAAGTGACGGCGCGCATGAGAGTGAGCGCGGCAAGCAGGAAGACCGTGAACAGGATCCAGTCGGTGCGCCGCAACAGCGCAACGACGACCCTCAACAGTCCGGGATGCCCCTTGATCTGGCGTGCCCGGTTCTCCATGAGCGGTTCGATGCGCTGCGCCGCGAGCTTCGCGACGAGGAAAAGCACGACGATAATGGCAGCCTGATAGAAGAACCACGGCGTGACGGCATAGTCGAACCATCGGCTGGCCCAGGCCAGCGATTCATCGATGGCGTTGCGAAAATCCATTCCCACACGACCGCTATGGACTGGCGAACAGCACATCCACAATGTCGCCGGCTTGGTGAAGGGTCAAGCCGACGATCGCGAAGCCCTCAAGCGAGCCTCCGCTCTGCGCTTCAGCCCCGGCGCCTCTGGCCGGTGCGCTCGACATTGCCGCCGCCACAGGTGTGGATGCCCTCTGGCGTGAGTTCCAGCACCCGGATTAAGCGCGCAGCCAGGAAGCGGCCGGCAGAAACATCCATGGTCAGAAACAGCCGCTGGAAACGGGAAACGCATAACATTAGCTTGCGCTTACATTAGCTTAAGCGTATGTATCTATGCGGCCGGTGATCTACCCCCCAACCGGTTAGGCTCGGCGCCAGTCCCCCCCTCAGGCCAACGACGCCGGGCCGCCCGGGGTTTTTTGCTCAATCCGGAAGCGCTTTTAAGTACCTCCTACTGTTCGCTTTCGCCGGCTGCCGGTCGTTGAGGCCGGTGAACACATCGACTATCCCCTCAGGTGTCGGCCTTCCCGCCGCCAGCCACGCCCGCTAATCTCGGATCGCGGAAGAGGCTGGAGACGAGGGAATGACGAATGGTCTGTCGCCAAGGCTTTTGGCGATTGTCGATGCACTGCCTTTGCAGCAGGGCATGCGGATTCTGGAGATCGGCTGCGGCCCGGGTGCTGCGTCGCGCGAGATCACGCGCCCACGTGCTGGCGATCGACCGCTCGGCCAAGGCCATCGCGCAGGCCAGGGCTGCCTCGCGCGCCGAGATTGCAGCGGGCCGGCTGAGCCTGCGTCAGGTCGCCATCGAGGATTTCCAGTTGGAGGCGGACGAGCAGCACTTCCACATTGCCGTTGCGGTGCGCGTCGGCGCGCTGGACGGGCGTCATCCCGAGGCAGGAAAGATCGCCCTGCAACGGCTCAAGGCGGCGTTGACGGCGCAAGGCCGGCTGTTCATCGACGGCGGCAATCCGCTGCGCGAAATTGTTCTGCACGGCTGAGCAGCCCGTGGCTTCCTCTCCGAGCGTTTGGGTGACGGTGAGCGGCAGCGCCGGGCCTGCGCCTCAGCTCCGCAGCCCAGGCGCCTCTTGTCCCGTCCTCTCGACATATTCCGTATAGCCGCCGCCATAGGTGTGGATGCCCTCGGGCGTCAGTTCCAGCACCCGGTTCGACAGCGCCGCCAGAAAATGCCGGTCGTGCGAGACGAACAGCATGGTGCCCTCATACTGCGAAAGTGCTGTGATCAGCATTTCCTTGGTGGCGATGTCGAGGTGGTTGGTCGGCTCGTCCAGCACCAAAAGGTTGGGCGGGTCGAACAGCATCAGCGCCATCACCAGCCGCGCCTTCTCGCCGCCCGACAGCACCCGGCATTTCTTCTCGATCTCGTCGCCGGAAAAGCCGAAGCAGCCGGCCAGCGCCCTGAGCGGCGCCTGGCCTGCCTGTGGAAACGCGTCCTCCAGCGTCTGGAACACGGTGCGCTCGCCCTCCAGTACTTCCATGGCATGCTGGGCGAAATAGCCCATCTTGACGCTCGGGCCGCGCGCCACCGTGCCATTGTCCGGCTCGGAAGCGCCGGCGACCAGCTTCAGCAGCGTCGACTTGCCGGCGCCGTTGATCCCCATCACGCACCAGCGCTCGCGGCGGCGCACCTGGAAATCCAGCCCCTCGTAGATCGAGCGGCCGCCATAGCGCTTGTGGATGTTCTCCAGCGTCACCACGGCCTCGCCACAGCGCGGCGCCGGCTGGAAATCGAACGATACCTTCTGGCGGCGCTTGGGCGGCTCGACGCGATCGATCTTCTCCAGCTTCTTCACCCGGCTCTGTACCTGGGCGGCATGCGAAGCGCGCGCCTTGAAGCGCTCGATGAAGGCGATCTCTTTGGCCAGCATCGCCTGCTGGCGCTCGAACTGCGCCTGCTGCTGCCGGTCGGCGATCGCCCGCTGCTGCTGGTAGAATTCGTAGTTGCCGGAGTAGGCGGTCAGCGAGCCGCCGTCGATCTCGACCACCTTGTTGACGATGCGGTTCATGAACTCGCGATCGTGCGAGGTCATCAAGAGCGCGCCGTCGTAGTTCTTCAGGAACTGCTCCAGCCAGATCAGGCTTTCCAGGTCGAGATGGTTGCTCGGCTCGTCGAGCAGCATGGCGTCGGGCCGCATCAGCAGGATCCTGGCCAGCGCCACGCGCATCTTCCAGCCGCCGGAGAGTTTTCCGACGTCGCCGTCCATCATCTCCTGGCTGAAGCCGAGGCCGTCCAGCACCTCGCGGGCGCGGCCATCCAGCGCATAGCCGTCGAGCTCCTCGAAACGCGCTTGCAGGTCGCCGTAGCGGGCAATGATGGCGTCCATCTCATCTGATCGCTCCGGGTCGCCCATGGCGGCTTCGAGCTCGCGCATCTCGGCCGCCACTTCGCTCACCGGCCCGGCGCCGTTCATCACTTCGGCGACAGCGCTGCGGCCTTCCATGTCGCCGACATCCTGGCTGAAATAGCCGATGGTGACGCCGCGATCGACCGAGACCTGGCCCTCATCGGGCTGCTCCTCGCCGTTGATCATGCGGAACAGCGTCGTCTTGCCGGCCCCATTGGGGCCGACCAGCCCGACCTTCTCGCCCTTCTGCAAGGAGGCGGAGGCCTCGATGAAGACGATCTGCCGGCCGTTCTGCTTGCTGATACTTTCCAGTCGAATCATGCTTTCCACGCGTGCCGAAGGGATTTTCCCCGCGCCAATACGCGATAGGCCTCGCCTGCGGAAGCCCGCAAATCAAATGGCAATAGGACGCCAGTTTCGAGGTTCGAACTGAATCAGCGGAACCTTGGATATCGCCGGCAGTTTAGAAAGATAGGCTCAAACACCGAAAGGAGAATGAGATGAAGACGGTTACCGCTATTTTGCTCGCCACCTCAATGATCGGCCTGACCGCCGGCACGGCAAGCGCCACCTGCCATGACACGACTGCATCGATCGAAGCTCAATCAGGCATCGCAAAAGACGGAACGCGTGCACCCCTCGAAACTGATGCGAATGCTGGTAGCAAGGTTGAGGGCGGCCCTGCCAATAAG
>NZ_RZSX01000530.1:0-4543 GCF_004023105.1 Mesorhizobium sp. M5C.F.Ca.IN.020.32.2.1
GTCTTGATGCGCATGGTTTCCTCCCTTGGCATTGTCAGGTAGTTCGGCGTTGGGTCAGGTGGTTCGGTTTTTGGCGATGACTTGCTGAATCCCCCTGTAGTGGTCGTCGAGGCGCTGACGCGCCCGGTCGACATCCTTGGCGGCGACGGCCTCGACGATCTCGTGATGGTCGCGCCATGTCGCCAGCGGTGTCGGATTGTCGAGGCTGGTGAAATTCGAGGCCTTGTTGAACGCCACCCAAAAAATGTCGATCAGCGCGCTCAGCATGTGATTGTTCTGGCAGCGGAACAGCAGCTGGTGGAATTGCTGGTCCTCTTCGGCAAAGCTCTCCTGGCGCTCGGCGCGCCGCCGCATGCTTTCGGTCAGCTGGCGCAGCGCGGTGATGTCTTCGGCGCTGATCATCTCGATGGTCTTGGCGATGAGGCCGGTTTCAAGGACGCGGCGGATCTCGCGCAGCTCCTCCACGTCGCGCAACGAATCCTGCAGGCCATATGCCAAATTATCCAGCAAAGGCTTGAACGAGAATTCCTTGACGAACACGCCGATGCCGCGACGCGTCTCCAAAATACCGATCGACTCCAGCGCTTTGATCGCTTCCCGCACCGAGTTGCGGCCGACGCCGAGCCGCTGCGCCAGGAAGGTCTCCGGAGGCAAGGGATCGCCTGCCTTGAGCTTGTTGCTCTGGATATAGTTCCTAAGGCTCTCCTGCACGCTGACGTGAAGCAGCGGCGGTCGGGTCAGCGGTTCGATCGACTTGGGTTCCGACATGGATTTGGGTTCCGAGATCGATTTGGGTTCCGACATTTTGCTCCAAGCGCCGCCGCATTGCGCCGATGGCGCGCCGCAAAGCGGTCGATGCTTGTAGCATAGCGACTTGTAGGATATCCTGCAAGGAGGAGGATACACCACTGAAATGAAGATCGTCCTGGCCGGCTCAAGCCATTGGCACGCCGAAATGCATCTCGACGCTGCACACTCATGTGACGCCGAAATAGCCGGCATTTGGGATGAGGGTACGGAGCATGCGCGCCGCTTCGCGACGCGTCATCATCTGCCGTTCATTGCGGATTTTGCGAAAATCCTCTCCAGCCCGCCGGACGTGATCCTGCTGATGGGACATCCTTCGACCGTACCGGCGCGGGCGCGGGCTGTCATCGAAGCTGGCATACCGCTGATCCTGGAGAAGCCGGCGGCGAGCAGCACCGGAGCGTTGGCCGCGCTGCGCGACCTGGCGAGGCAGCACCGGGCCTTTGTCAGCGTTCCCCTGCCCAACCGCTTTGGACCGGCCGTCACCGCCTTTGAACGGCTGCGCCAGCAAGGCCGGGCCGGTGCGGTTGCGCATTGCCAGTTCCGCCTGGTCAATGGCCCGCCGCAGCGCTATGCGGCCGAAGGCGTCGCCTGGGTCGTGGATCCCGCGATCGGCGGCGGCGGCGCGCTGAGGAACCTCGGCATACACGGCGTCGACGCCGCGCTCAGTCTGGCAACCGGCCGGCTCGGGCTCAAAGCCGTTTCGATCGAGAACCGCATTCACCGCGCCCCGGTCGAGGACCATGCGCTGCTTGTACTGGAAGACTCTGCCGGAGCGTTGTTCGTCGTCGAGGCAGGATACACTTTCGCGTCAATGCGCCCCGGCGGCGACTTCGAATGGCGCATCGTCAGTGAGAATGCGACCCTCATCGACTATGGCGACCGCGCCATCTGTGCGACACTTGACGATGGCGCTATCGTCGACTTGCCGATCGAGTTGCCGGCGACGCGCTACCGCCTCTGCATGAGCGACACGCTCTCCCGGCTGACTCGAAAAGCGCCGCCGGCGATTTCGATCGATGACTATGTTGCGGCGATGTCGCTGATCGATGCCGCGTATGAAAAGACAGGACGATGATTGGAATAGGCATTATCGGGGCGGGCGATTTCGGCGCGGCCCATGCAAGGGCAATCAAGGAAGTGCACGGCCTGCATCTCGTCGCATCGTGCCGCGGGAATAACGATGCCCTGGCCGGCTTCACCGCTGAACACGGTGGCCGCGGCTATACCGACTGGGGCAAGCTGCTGGACGACAAGGATGTCGACGCTGTCCTCATCGCCAGCCCTCACCATCTTCATGCCGAAATGGCCATCGGCGCATCAGAGGCCGGCAAGCACATCATGCTGGAAAAGCCGATGGCCCCGACGGCGGCGGCCTGCGATGCGATCAATGCTGCTGTGGCCGCCGGTGGCGTCAAGCTGATGGTCGCCCATCTCATGCATTTCGCCCTGCCCTGCATGGCGGCCAGGCAAATGCTCGAGGAAGGAGCGCTCGGCCGACCGCTCATCGGATCGAGTTGGATCATCAAGCTCTGGATGGAGCACAATCGCCGCGACTGGCATCTGCGCAAAGCAACCGGCGGCGGCATGCTGTTGACGGCCGGCATTCATGCGCTCGACCGCCTGGTCTGGCTGATGGATGACGATGTCGTGTCGGTGAGCGCCATGCTCGGCGCCAAGTTCCATGAGCAGGAAGCCGACGACACCGCCCTGCTCGGACTGCGTTTCGCCGGCGGCGGGCTCGGCCAGGTGCAGAGCGTTGGCTATCGCAACGGCGCCACCACTTACGCCATGGACCTGGTCTGCGAGCGGGAAACGCTGCGTATCGATATGGACCGCGGCACGATGTTTGGCCGCGATAGGGTCTGGACCGACCTGCCCGGCTCGTTCGAGCCGAACTGGATGCACAACGCGCTGGTGCGCGAATGGAGCGCAATGCGCGATGCCATTGCGGACGACAGGCCGGTGCCGGTCGACGGTGCCTATGGACGCAAGATCATTGGCATCATCGAGGCCGCCTTTGCGTCGAACGAAACCCGGCGCGAGCACGAAATCGCCGATGCGCGCTGAACCGGACGACCACCTGAACCACTTGCCTGCACACGCGCCGCGCGGTGTCTGGGGTGCAGTGATGCTGGCCATCGATGATCGCGGAGCGATCGACTGGGACGCGACGGGGGAGACGGTCGCACGGCTCTGCGCGTCGGGAGTCGACGGCATCTATTCCAACGGCACCGCCTGCGAATTCCACTGCCAGACCGAGCCCGAGTTCGACCGGCTTTGCGACCTGGTGGCCACGATAGCCGGCCGCGCGCGCCTGCCTTTCCAGATCGGCATCAGCCAGTCCAATCCGCGCGTCGCGCGCGAGCGTCTGACGCGGGTGTCGGCGCTTCGCCCGGCGGCAGTGCAATTCACCTTGCCCGACTGGTGGCCGCCCAGCGACGACGAGGTCATGCGTTTCGTCGGCGGTCTTGGCGAGACTGCGCCCGACATGCCGCTGGTGCTCTACAATCCACCGCACGCCAAGCGCCGCCTGACGCTCGAAGGCATCGCCAGGCTGCGTGCAGCCGTGCCCTCGCTGGTCGGCGCCAAGCTGCCGGGCGGCGATACCAGCTGGTACTCCGACATGCGCCGCGAACTGCCGGGATTTTCGGTCTTCGTGCCCGGCCATACGCTGGCGACTGGATTTGCCCAAGGCGCCCACGGCAGCTACTCCAATGTCGCCTGCCTCAACCCGAAGGGCGCGGTGATGTGGTGGCGTATGATCCGCACCGATGCGGCGGCCGCTGCCGAGGTCGAGACGCGCATCCAGACCTTTCTCGCCACTCACGTTCTGCCTTTTCGGGATCGCTACGATGTCAGCGATGCGGCGCTCGACAAAGCGATGGCGGCGGCCGGCTGCTGGGCGCCGCTTGGCCCGCGACTGCTCTGGCCTTACAGCTCAGTTCCCGACGAGGAGATCGCGACGCTGGCCGAAGCCGCACGCACGGCCTTCCCCGAATGGTGGCAGTGACCGTCGGTTAATCGAGTGCGCCTGCCCCGCACTGATCCAAAAGGGACAACAATGGCCTAGTTCCGGATTTGACGCATGGCGGACTCATGGTCATGCTGGACCGATGACAAGGGGTGTACTGCTGGACCTCGCAGGCGTCATCTATGATAGCGAGACCGCCATACCAGGCGGGCTCGACGCCGTCGCGCGTTTGCGCCAGGCCGGTTTGGCCATACGCTTCGTAAGCAATACCACGCGCTCGTCGAAACAGAGCGTCCTCGAACGTCTGGAGGCGATGGGACTCACCGTTACCACCGCAGATGTTTTCACCCCGGCGCACGCTGCACGCGAATGGCTCCTTCGGAATGGCCGTGCGCCATACTTGTTGGTTCACCCCGGCCTTGCGCCGGATTTTTGCGAACTGCCGGATCGCGACAAGCGCGCCGTCATCGTCGGCGATGCCGGAGACGCCTTCACATATGCGGCGTTGAATGACGCGTTCCGCGAGCTCAGCGCGGGGGCCGAATTGCTGGCCCTTGCCACCAACCGGACGTTTCGGGATGCTGACGGCGGGCTCAGCCTCGATGCAGGGCCATTCGTCGCGGCATTGGAATTTGCCTCCCTGAAACGCGCAAACGTTCTCGGCAAGCCCTCGCCGGCATTCTTTCTGTCGGCGCTGGCAAGCATGGACTGTCTGCCAGATCAGGCGATCATGGTCGGCGACGACGCCGAGGCCGATATAGC
>NZ_RZSX01000531.1:0-4541 GCF_004023105.1 Mesorhizobium sp. M5C.F.Ca.IN.020.32.2.1
TTTTTGCCGATTTCCCCCAAAAGTGGCCGCGTGCTTTACGTCCCCATGAAGCGTATCGACGCCAAGGCCGGCACTATCACCTTCGATGATGACGGCACCGAAACCACGCTGCCCATAACCGGCGGCAGGGTGAAGCTGCAATGGAAGCCGGATTTCGGCATGCGCTGGGCGGCGCTCGGCGTCGATTTCGAAATGTTCGGCAAAGACCACCAGACGAATGCGGTGATCTACGACCGTATCTGCAATATCCTGGGCGGGCGCGCGCCGGAGCATTTCGTCTACGAGCTGTTCCTGGACGAGAACGGCCAGAAGATTTCGAAGTCGAAGGGCAACGGACTGACCATAGACGAGTGGCTGACCTACGCGCCGACCGAAAGCCTCGAACTCTACATGTACCAGCGGCCGCGGCAGGCAAAGAAGCTCTATTTCGACGTCATTCCGAAGGCGGTGGACGAGTATTACGCCTTTTTGTCCGCCTATCGCCGGCAGGAGTGGAAGGAGCGGCTGGGAAATCCCGTCTGGCACATGCATGACGGTAACCCGCCTGTCGTCGACCTGCCGGTGTCGTTCGCGCTGATGCTCAATCTGGTCAGCGCCTCGAACGCCCAGAACAAGGACGTGCTGTGGGGGTTCATTTCGCGCCACACATCGGGCGTGACGCCGAGGACCCATCCCGAGCTCGACCGGCTGGCCGAATATGCGATCCGCTATTTCGACGATTTCGTGAAGCCGGCCAAGGTGTACCGGGCCGCCGACGCGGTCGAGCGCGAGGCGCTGACGAAACTGTCCGAGGCGCTCGCCGCGTTGCCGCCAGATGCCAATGGCGAGGTGATCCAGAATGCAGCCCTAAACGTCGCGCGCAAGATTGAACGCTATCAGGACCATTCGAAGCAGAGCCCGGAGGGCGGGCCGGGCGTCTCTGTCGCCTTTTTCCAGATGATCTACCAGGTGCTGATCGGACAGGAGCGCGGCCCACGCTTCGGTTCCTTCGCCGCGCTCTACGGCATCGCAGAAACCCGCGCGCTCATTCAGAAGGCGCTGGCTGGTCAGCTGGCGGCGTAGCCGTCGTCTCGGTTGGCGGCGTAGCCGTCGCCGACGGATCGAGAATCAGCTGCGTCGGCTGCGCTGCCGCGACAGGTGCTGGTGCCGGAGGCAGGCCGGCGAGACTGGGCGCCGGCCCGAAAATGCCCTTCATCGCCGTACGCGCCTTCTCGCCGGCCTCGACGTAAGGGCCACCCTCGGCTGCGCGCGCCCAGCCGTTTTCGATCAACCACTGACCGACATCCTGGTTGCCAACGCGGCATTCGGCGGCGATCAGGTCGCGGCCGCCTTCGGGCGGCACCGCGCAAACCACCGCCCGGCCGCGTAGGAAAGCACGGAACGCCGTTCGCGCCCGGCTGCCGCACGTCCAGGACTTGCCGCCATCGGCGCAAGTCTCGTCCTGCCTGATGATGTCGATACCCGAAATCGCGACCGAGTAGCCCTTGGCCTCGATCATACCGGCGGCCGGCGCAACCGGCTGGAACAGTTTTGTCCCGTTCCAGTCGTCGGGCATTTTCAATTTGGGCGGTTTGGCCAGCGCTAGGTCACTCAGCGGCGCGCGCGGCTCGACCCGTTCAAGCTCTTCGGGCTGAAGCGGCGGCGGCGCGACGACCTCGGGATCGATGGCCCTGGAATGCGCCTCCGGCCTCGCCGCTTTGGGGCGCGGGATCGCGGCGGTGGCAGGCGCGTCGGATTGCGCCGCCATGCCGGCCTGCGCTCGAGCCGCGACACGGCCGTTTTCGCCTTGAAGCACGGCGCGGCCGCCGGCGCCGATCGCGGCCCCCATTACCAAGATCGTCAACACCGCAGCAGCTGCATGAAGCGGACGCACTGGCGGCCCCTACTGGCTTGCCCAGACAATCCGCGCCACCCATTCGACATCGCGCATAGGGATGTCGCGGTCCGGGTGATCGGGATTGAGCGAGACCAGCATGATCGACTTCGACGACTGACGGTCCAGCACCTTGGCCATGACCTCGCCGGCATTGGTCTTGACGACGACCCGGTCGCCCTTGCGGGTGGCAGCGCCCGGCTCGACGATCAGCACATCGCCATTGCGGTAGAGCGGCAGCATGGAATCGCCCTGGACCTGCAGCGCATAGGAGGTTTCGGTCGCCTGTGCCGGAAGCTCGATCAGGTCCCAGCCCTGCCCCGCCGGAAAACCGGCATCATCGAAGAAGCCGCCGGCGCCGGCCTGGGCGAAGCCGAGCAGCGGCACCGAAGACCTCTGTGGGGGCAAAGATCCGGGAACGGGCTTGCCGCGGCCTTCGACCAGTCCCGTGAATTCGTCGAGCGAGGCGCCCGTCGCCTCGATGATCTTGGCCAGCGATTCGGTCGACGGCCAGCGCGGCCGCCCGTCCGAGGACAGCCGCTTCGACTTGTTGAAGGCAGTCGAATCAAGGCCCGCTCGCTTCGCCAGCCCGGAGGCCGAGAGCGAATAGCGCTCGGCGAGAGCATCGATGGCGGCCCATACGCGGTCATGCGAGAGCACTTTTGCTCTCCTTCAGAACAGGAAAAAATACCTTCTCCGTTCTAACCGGTGGCCGTGATTTTGTCCACCACCGAAGGCGGCGTCACGCCGCCTTCTTGGCTTCGCTCCTGGCATAGGGATCGAAGCGTTCGTAGAAAGTCTCGCCCTTCTCCGCCATGTTGAGCAGGAGCTTCGGCGCCTTGAACTCGGCGCCGTACTTCTTTTGCAGGCCCTTGGCGATCTTGACGAATTTCTTTGAGCCGATGCCGTCGATGTAGGACAGCACGCCGCCGGTAAAGGGCGCGAAGCCGAAGGCGAGGATCGAGCCGACATCGGCTTCGCGCGGATCGGTGACGATGCCCTCCTCCATCACCCGCGCCGCCTCTAGCGCGATGGTGACCAGGAGCCGCTGCTTCAGTTCCTCATAGTCGACCTTTTCCGGCGCCAACTGCGGATAGAGATCCTTCAGGCCCGGCCACAACTTCTTCTTGGCAGGCTTTTGCGGATAGTCGTAAAAACCCTTGCCGTTCTTGCGGCCAAAGCGACCATGCGTATCGACCAGCGTGTTGATCAGCGCCATCTGCTTCGAGTCGACCGCGTTTTCGCCGAGATCGCGCATGGTCTGCTTCATGATCTTCTGCGCGAGGTCGATCGCCGTTTCGTCCGTGAGCGCCAAAGGACCGACCGGCATGCCGGCGGCCTTCGCCGCATTCTCGATCATCGGCGCCGGAACGCCCTCGATCAGCATCTTGTAGGCTTCCGACATGTAGCGCAGCACGCAGCGGTTGACGTAGAAGCCGCGCGTGTCGTTGACGACGATCGGCGTCTTCTTGATGGCGCGGACGAAGTCGATCGCGGCGGCCAGCGCCTTGTCGCCCGTCTTCTTGCCCAAAATGATCTCGACCAGCATCATCTTGTCGACCGGCGAGAAGAAATGGATGCCGATGAAATTCTTCGGCCGCGCCGAATTCTTCGCCAGCGACGTGATCGGGATGGTGGACGTGTTCGACGCGAAGACCGCCGACGGCTTCAGCATGGCCTCCGCCTTTTCGGTGGCGTCCTTCTTGACGCCCGAATCCTCGAACACCGCCTCGACCACCAGGTCGCAGCCTGCGAGGTCGGCATAGTCTGCCGTCGGCGTGATCAGCGACAGCAGCCTGTCCTTGTCCTCTGGCTTGGCGCGGCCCTTCCTGACCTGATCCGAGATCAGGCCGTCCGAATGCGCCTTGCCCTTGGCGGCAGCTTCCATGTCGCGGTCGAGCAGCACCACTGGAATGCCGGCCTTGGCCGTAACATAGGCGATGCCGGCGCCCATGAAGCCGGCGCCGAGCACGCCGATCTTCTTGAACTTGGTTTCCGGCACGCCGGCCGGGCGGCGTGCACCCTTGTTCAGTTCCTGCAGCGAGACGAACAGCGAGCGGATCATCGCCGCTGCTTCCCTGGTCTGCATGATCTCGGTGAAATAACGCTGCTCGATGCGCAAGGCGATGTCGAACGGCACCAGCAGGCCTTCATAGACGCATTTCAGGATGGCGGCGGCGGCAGGGTAGTTGCCATGGGTCTCGCGACGCAGGATGGCGATTGCCGGAGGCCACAGATTGGCGCCGGCCACCGAATAGACCGGGCCGCCGGGCAGCTTGAAGCCCTTCTCGTCCCACGGCGCCACCGGTTTCAAGCCATTTCTGATCATGGCCTTGGCGGTCTCGACCAGCTTCTGCGGCTCGGCGATCTCGTGGATCAGGCCCATCGACTTGGCCTTCTGCGGCGACAGCGTCTGGCCGGAGGTCAGCATCTGCAGCGCCTGCTGCTGGTCGGTCAGCCGCGGCACGCGCTGGGTGCCGCCGGCGCCCGGGAAGATGCCGATCTTCACTTCGGGGAGCGCCATCTTGACCTTGTCGGAATCGGCCGCGACACGGCCATGGCAAGCGAGCGACAACTCGAATGCGCCGCCCATGCAGGTTCCGTTGATCGCCGACACCCACGGCTTGCCAGAGGTTTCCAGTTTGCGGAACAGGCCGGTCATATAGCC
>NZ_RZSX01000532.1:0-4539 GCF_004023105.1 Mesorhizobium sp. M5C.F.Ca.IN.020.32.2.1
GGTATGATCCCCGCATGCGCGTACTCGTTGTCGAAGATGACAAGGATCTCAACCGGCAGATATCGGACGCGCTGGTCGATGCCGGCTATGTCGTCGACCGGGCTTTCGACGGTGAGGAAGGGCATTTCCTCGGCGACACCGAACCCTATGATGCCGTCGTGCTCGACATTGGCTTGCCGCAGATGGACGGCATCAGTGTGGTCGAGCGCTGGCGGCGCGGCGGCCGCAAGATGCCGGTCCTGATTCTGACGGCGCGCGATCGCTGGAGCGACAAGGTATCCGGCATCGACGCCGGCGCCGACGATTATGTCACCAAGCCGTTCCACATCGAAGAGGTGCTGGCCAGGGTCCGAGCGCTGATCCGGCGCGCGGCCGGCCATGCGTCGTCCGAGTTGACCTGCGGGCCGTTGCGGCTCGACACCAAGGCCTCCAAGGCCGATGTCGACGGCGTGCCGCTGAAGCTGACGTCGCTCGAATTCCGCCTGCTTGCCTATTTGATGCACCATATGGGCGAGGTCGTGTCCCGGACCGAACTGGTCGAGCATCTTTACGATCAGGATTTCGACCGCGATTCCAACACAATCGAGGTCTTTGTCGGGCGGCTTCGCAAGAAGATGGGCATCGACATGATAGAAACCGTTCGCGGCATGGGCTATCGAATGCGTGAGCCGGAGGCGTAAGGCGGAACCGCTCAAACAGACTGCAAGAACGCCGCTTTCACTGCGGTTCTGGCCGCGTTCGCTGGCGTTCCGGGTGATTGCCTTTTCCACGGTCTGGGCGATACTCACCCTGATTGTCATCTTCACGCTGATCACGACCCTCTATCGCCAGGCGAGCGAGCGCGGTTTCGACAGCCTGCTGTCGGCGCATCTGTTCAATCTGATCGGCTCGGTCGGCGTATCCGAAGGCGGGTCGCTGACCGGCGCTCCCGACCTTGGCGACCTCCGGTTCTCGGAGCCGAATTCCGGCTGGTACTGGTCGGTGGAGCCTGCGTCGGAAGGCGTACGCGGTGAGCTGCACTCCTCCTCGATGACCGAGGCGATCCTGTCGCCAAGCGTCGCCGAGGTTCCTTTCAATGCCAGCTTCCAGCGCAGCTATGCGACAGAAGGCATCGATGGCGAGGAACTGGAAGTTTTCGAGAGCGAATTCGTTCTCGACGCGAAAAATCGCGCAGCGCGCTTCCGTGTCATGGGCAACAAGACCGAGCTCGAGCAGGAAATAGGCGCCTTCCAGCGTCGCCTGCTGACCTATCTTTCCCTGTTCGGCGTCGGCATGATCGCCATCAACGCCATCGCGATCCTGTTGGGCCTGCAGCCATTGCGCCGGGTCAGGAACGCTCTCGCTATGGTGCGCGAAGGAACCGCGCAAAGGCTCGACGGTCGCTTCCCGGCCGAGATCGAGCCGCTCGCCAACGAGACCAACGCGCTGATCGAAAACAACAAGCGTATTGTCGAGCGCTCACGGACGCAGGTCGGCAACCTCGCCCATTCGCTGAAGACGCCGCTGGCGGTGCTGATCAATGAGGGGCGGGCGCTCGGCGGCGCCAAGGGCCAGCTCATAGCCGAGCAGGCCGCGTCGATGCAGAAGCAGGTTGACCATTATCTGCAGCGCGCCCGCGTTGCGGCACAACGCGACAGCGTCGTCTACCGCACGCCGGTGGCGCCGCTGGTCCAGCGCATGGTACGCGTGCTGCAAAAACTCAACCCGCAGACCGCTCTCTCGCTGTCGCTGCCCGCAGTCGATAT
Source organism: Mesorhizobium sp. M5C.F.Ca.IN.020.32.2.1 (assembly GCF_004023105.1). NCBI lineage: Bacteria > Pseudomonadati > Pseudomonadota > Alphaproteobacteria > Hyphomicrobiales > Phyllobacteriaceae > Mesorhizobium > Mesorhizobium sp. M5C.F.Ca.IN.020.32.2.1. The sequence goes on from NZ_RZSX01000532.1 coordinate 1,746, forward strand.
CGTCTTTGCCGGCGAACGCGAGGATTTGGAAGAATTGCTTGGCAATCTGCTCGACAACGCCATGAAATGGGCAAAGAGCGCGGTCGCCGTGTCGGTGGCGCCGATCTCCGGCAAGAAGAGTGGCGTCGGCAAGGAGGGTGCTGTCGATCTGTTCGAGATCAGCATCGAAGATGACGGCCCGGGCATTCCCGAAGACAAGGCGCGCGAGGCGCTGAAGCGCGGACGGCGGCTCGACGAGACAAAGCCGGGGACCGGGCTTGGACTTGCCATTGTCGCCGACCTGGTCAACGAGTATGGAGGCCTTCTGGCTCTGGAACGGTCGAGCATGGGCGGGTTGAAGGCGGTGGTTCAATTGCGGAGCCTTCACTAGACTTATGCTTTTGCTGGGCTAGTCGACATTGATCGACCGTGCGTGATATTGCGGCATGTCGACTGGTCCCGGAGCCGTCGGCCGCGGCCAAATTTCCGACAAACATCGACACTATGGCCACGCCGACTTCCCCCGATGGCGCGGCCCAGCTCTAACTCAAGAAAACTGGTTGTTGGCATGAAGATTCGCGTCGCGCTCGTTTCCGCACTGCTGGCCGCTTCCGGCTGCACGACGCTGGGCAGGAGCCCTGGCTCCACGGTGGCGCCGCAGCCGGCCGCCACGCCGCAAAGTGACGGCAAGATCGCGACGACGATCATTACCGCCATGGGGGGCGGCCTCGTCAGCGGATCGATCGGTACCGGCTTGAACGATCCCGAAAAGCGCAAGGCGCTGGAGGCGGAATACAGGGCGCTGGAGTACACGGCGAGCGGCCAGAAGGTGAGGTGGAAAAGCGATCGGTCGGCGCATTACGGTGAAGTCGTGCCCGCCCAGCCCTATCGTGTCGGCTCGCAGGACTGCCGGCAATACACCCATACGGTCTTTACCGGCGCCGCCGGCGCCACCGCGCGCGGAACCGCTTGCCGCAACGCCGATGGCAGCTGGACGCCACTGACATAACGACCGGCCGAATGCTCCAGTTGACATCAATCAAGGACATGCGACGCTCCTGCCGTCAAAGCGTCGCAGGACCCCTGTGTTGGCAGGGCATGGCTCTGCCGTTATTGGAATAAGCATGCTGTTCTGGGTCATAGCTGCCATTCTCACGCTGGGTGCAAGCCTGGCGGTTCTGATACCGCTGGCCAGCGGCTCGAAGGGTGGTTCGGCGAGCAGCGATCATGACCTTGAAGTCTATCGCGACCAGTTGTCCGAGCTTGACCTGGACGTGGCGCGTGGCCTGATCCAGCCGGCGGAGGCCGAAGAGGCGCGTGCGGAGATCGCCCGCCGGATCCTTCGACTTGACAATGCCGCCGACAAGTCAGCGGCGCGGCAGCCGTCAATGGCGACCAGGCTGGTTGCGACGGCCGCGGTCCTGGCGGTTCCGCTGGTCAGTTGGGGCTTGTACAGCCAGCTCGGCTCGCCCGATCTGCCGTCGCAGCCGCTCAGCGAGCGACTGGCCAAGAATCCCGCCGACAGTTCGGTGGAGGAACTGGTGGCACGCGCCGAGGCCCACCTTGCCGCGAATCCGTCCGATGGCAGGGGTTGGGGCGTTCTGGCGCCAGTCTATCTGCGCATGCAGCGGTTTTCCGACGCGGTGACGGCGTACCGGAACGCCATTCGCCTCGACGGCGACAGTGCTGCCCGCCAGGCCGGCCTCGGCGAGGCGATCGCCAGCGCAGCGGGCGGCATAGTCTCGGCCGACGCTCAGGCCGCCTTCGAGGCGGCGCTGAAGCTCGATCCGGCAAATCCGAAGGCCAGCTTTTATCTGGCGATGGGCATGGCGCAGGAAGGCCGCACTGAGGAGGCCACAGCTGTCTGGCAGAAAATGCTAGCGGCCTTGCCGCAGGACTCAGCCTGGCTCGGCGCCGTCGAGCAGGCACTGGCCGAATCCGCCAAGCGGAACGTCGCTTCGGGAGTGCCTGCAAAAGGCCCGGACGCCGCGAATGTCGATGCAGCCTCGTCGATGTCGCCGCAGGACAGGGAAGCGATGATCAACACCATGGTTGCGGGACTTGATGAAAGACTTCGGCAAAACCCGCGCGATGCGGAAGGATGGATGCAGCTTATTCGTTCCTATGTCGTGCTGGGCAAGGCCGATCAAGCACGCGACGCGCTCAATCGCGGTATCGCCGTTTTTGGCTCAGATAGTGAGGAAGCGAAGAAATTCACCGCCTTTGCCATCTCGCTCGGCCTGACGGCGACGGAGTAAAACATGACGCGCAAGCAGAAAAGACTGTCGGTGATCGCCGGAGGGTTGGCCTTCCTCGGTGCCGCCACCGGCCTGACCTTCTACGCGCTCGGCCAGAAGGCCTCCTACTTCTACATGCCCGCCGATCTGACCACCGCCAGCCTGCAGCCTGGGCAGCGTATCAGGCTCGGCGGCCTCGTCGAAAAAGGCACGATCGAGCGCGGTCAGGGGGCTACCGTCGCTTTTTCGGTGACCGACAACCAGAAGCAGGTCAAGGTCACCTACACCGGCATTCTTCCCGACCTTTTTCGTGAGGAGCAGGGCGTCATCACAGAAGGCACGTTTCGCCCGGACGGCGTCTTCGTCGCCGACAGCGTGCTGGCCAAGCACGACGAGAACTACATGCCCAAGGAGGTGGCCGACGGCCTCAAGTCCAAGGGCGTGTGGCAGGAGAGCAAGAGTGACTAAGCAGGTTCCGCAAAAGTGTCTCACGGTCTTGCGGCAAGAACCTGTGGCAAAACAAAAACCTGGCGGGCGCCACAATGGTTGAAACCGGACATTTCGCGCTGGTCCTGGCG
>NZ_RZSX01000533.1:0-4534 GCF_004023105.1 Mesorhizobium sp. M5C.F.Ca.IN.020.32.2.1
CGCGACGTTCATGGCCTCGGCGGAAACCGGCTCGGCCGACTGGATCGGTGCGATGGGTTCGATGATCTTGACGGTCTTCTTAGCCGGCTTTCCGTCGGCCAGCTGGGCAGCGGACTTATCCTTCTTGGCAAGGCTCTTCTTGGCAAGGAACGCCTGCCGTTCCGCGTCGGCCTTGGCTTTGGCCGCCTCGCGCATCGTCAGCTTCCTGGCCTCGAGCGCCTTGGCTCGAGCGGCCTCTTTGTCGGCCGCAATCTTGGCTTCGATCTTGCCGATTTGGGCCAGATCGTCCGCGGTCGGATTTTTCTTCTTCTTGAGGAGCCTTAGCTGCGCCGTATCGCTTTTGGCGGCGACGTTGACGACGTCAGTTGTTACTGCGGTTTTAGAGGCCGAATTACCCGCCGGCATGGCCGCGTAAGCGGGCCCACCAAGGCTGAGCACGGCACAAAGGCCGGCTAATATGAAGCTGCGAAGCTGCATGGCGAAGATCCGATCGTTCAATGCTTGTTGCCCACGGCGTCGCCCGGCGTCCCCCAAGGACGCCGAAAGTGCCGCGCGCAATCTATAATCGATTAATCGAAGACGCCTCAAGCGCCCTGTCGTGCCGTGCCCGGTCGAATCCTCGGGATCGTGCGGCATTTGCCGCGACTGTGTTCAAACAACAACAGATCGCGGCGCCGGACGTCTGCTGGTTACTGGTTCGGAACCTGCGGCGTTACTGGCTGGGTGACGCCGTTTGTGGCCGGCGGCGTGGTCGAATCCGCCGCAGGCGGTGCAGCGGGAGCCGGGGCTGCAGCATCATTGCCGGAAGGCGGCGTTGGCGCTGTATTACCGGAAGGTGGTGTCGGCGCCGTGGTGCCAGGCAACTGGTTGAGCACGCCGCCCCCGCCGTTAGTCACAGGCACACGATCGAGAATATCGATTGGCTTCTCGCCATAACGCGCGACGATCGACAATGTCAGCGAGGTGGCGAAGAAAGCCGCCGCCAGGATCGCCGTCGCCCGCGTCAGCGCGTTGGCCGCGCCGCGCGCGGTCATGAAGCCCGAGCCGCCGCCAATGCCGAGGCCGCCGCCTTCGGAGCGCTGCAGCAGCACCACGCCGACAAGAGCGAGCACGACCATGAGGTGGACGACGATCAGAACGGTTTCCATAGCTTACCCTGGCAAAGCCTTGCGCGGCCGCGCATACGGCCGGTGATTTGGAGGCGGCTCAATACAATGCTTTGATGGCATTTCCAAGCCCGTGGCCGGAATATGGGAAACAGTGCGCCCTTTGCAACGATTTCTTCCCGCTGCGGCACAGCCTATCCAAAGTGCCCCGATAGCCTTTCGATGCTACGAGATATTTCGATAGGCTTCGGCGATACCGAGAAAGTCCGCCGCCTTCAGACTGGCGCCGCCGACCAGCGCGCCGTCGACATTTTTCACGCCGAGCAGTTCGACCGCGTTCGACGGCTTGACCGAGCCGCCATAGAGGATGCGCATCTTCGCCGCCGCGCTGCCAAGCTTTTCCGACAGTTTTTCGCGAATATGCGCATGCGCCTCAGCAACGTCGGCGGCGGTCGGCGTCAGTCCAGTGCCGATCGCCCATACCGGCTCATAGGCTATAACGGTGTTCGACGCCGTGGCGTGGGGCGGCACCGAGCCGGCGACCTGGCGCGACAGCACATCGAGCGTCGCGCCCGCCTCGCGCTCGGCTCTCGTCTCGCCGATGCAGATGATGGCTATCAGCCCGGCGCGCCACGCGGCGGACGCCTTGGCCTGAACAATGGCGTCGTCCTCATTGTGATCGGCGCGACGTTCGGAATGGCCGACGATGACGTAGCTAGCGCCCGCATCCTTCAGCATCTCGGCCGAAATGCAGCCGGTATGGGCGCCGCTCTCCTTCGTGTGGCAATCCTCGCCCCCGGCCCGGACCGGCGTGCGCGACAAAATCTCTGCGGCGTGCGCGAGTAGCGTCGCCGGAACGCAGACCAGCGCTTCGGTCTCCGCATCGAGCCCGCTCATGAAGCCGTTGCCGATCATCCTGAGTTCGTTGAGCGAGGCGCTGGTGCCGTTCATTTTCCAGTTGCCTGCGACCAGCGGGCGGATTCCTAGCGTCATGGGATTTGCTTCTCCGGGCAATATTCGGCTGCGCCCTCACTACCAAACTCAGCCCACAAAGCAATCGACAGTGGGCCGGAAGGACGCTATTGCGCTTGTTTCAAACTCGGCGCATGCGAAAATGCGCCAAAAATCGGAAGTGACCATGCTTAGTATCTTGAGAAGCGCGGCCGGGACCTGGGTCGCGAAGGCACTGCTGATATTGTTGGTATTGAGCTTTGCCGTCTGGGGCATTTCCGGGCAGATGGTCGGTGGTTTTGCGGGCCACGATGCCGTTATCACGGCCGGAGGCACCAAAGTGTCAATCAACGAGTATCGCCTCGCCTATGATCGCCAAATCAGCGTGATGTCGCAGCAATTCGGCCAGCGCATCAGCCGCGAGCAGGCGACGGCGCTCGGCCTCGATAACCAGGTGCTGGCGCAACTCGTGTCGGGTGCAGTCCTCGATGAGCAGGCGCGCAAGCTCGGGCTTGGGTTGTCCAAGGACCGGCTGGCCCAACTCACGCATGAAGACCCAGCTTTCAAGGGTCCTGGCGGCACCTTCGACCGGAGGACGTTCGAATACATACTGCAACAGGTCGGCATGCGGCCGGAAGACTATCTGAGGAATCGCGCCCAGGTGGCTGTGCGCCAGCAGATTGTCGAGGCGGTTTCGGACGGCCTCAAGGCTCCGGATACTTTCTTGAAGGCAGTCGCGCTCTATCGTGGCGAAGACCGCACCATCGAGTATGTGACCTTGCCGAAATCGCTGGTCGAGCCGATTGAAGCGCCATCCGACACTGCGCTTTCGGCCTATTTCGAGGAAAGCAAGAAGACCTATGCGGCGCCCGAATACCGCAAATTCTCCTATGTCAGGCTCGAGCCGCAAGACATCATGGATCCGAGTGCCGTGACCGACCAACAGGTCACCGACGACTACAACAAGAACAAGGGGCGCTACACCACGCCCGAGATGCGCACCATCGAACAGCTCGTGTTCAAAACGCCTGATGCCGCGAAGGCCGCGCTCGATTCACTCAAGACCGGCGCTACCTTCGACAAGATCGTCGTCGCCGAGGGCAAGACGCAAGCCGACACGCTGCTCGGCACGCTGTCCAAGGACAAGATCGCCGACAAGGCAGTGGCGGATGCGGCGTTTGCGCTTAATGTCAACGAAGTAAGTCCGGTCGTTCAGGGCGCCTTCGGTCCGGTGCTGCTGCGCGTCACCGACATCAAGCCCGAAGTGGTGAAGCCGCTGGCCGAAGTGTCCGCAGATATCCGCAGGGATCTGGCGCTGGGCGAGGCAAGCCGCATTCTGTTGGATGTGCACGACAATTACGAAGATATCCGCGCTTCGGGCAGCACGCTCAAGCAAGCGGCCGAAAAACTGAAGCTGAAGGTCGTCACCATCGACGCGATCGATCGCACCGGCCTGAGGCCGGACGGCACCATCGTCAAGGACCTGCCGGAATCGCCGGAACTCACCAAGGCGGTGTTCGACGCCGAACCGGGCACCGAGAATCCCGACCTCACCACCGCCGACAACGGCTTCGTGTTCTACGAGGTGGAGTCGATCACGCCGGCCCGCGACCGCACGCTGGATGAAGTCCGACAGAAGGTGGTAGCCGACTGGACGGCGGCGGAAACGACCAAGCGGCTCACTGCAAAAGCGGACGAGCTCGAAAAGCGTCTCAAGGCCGGCGCCACGCTCGACGTGATCGCGAGCGAGCTCAAGCTTGAGAAGCAGACCAAGCGCGGCGTCAAGCGCGAGGCGGACGACGTCGATTTCGGCAAGAAAGGGGCGGCTGCGATGTTCGGCGAAGGCGAAGGCGGGACCGGATTGATCTCTTCGCCCACCGGCGACGGACAGATCCTGTTCAAGATCGCCGAAGTCTTCGAACCTGCCGGAGCCGACGCCAGCTCGGTGCCGGACGACGCGCAGAAATCGTTCACCGCCGGCATGTCCGACGACCTGCTCGACCAGCTGGTGGCGCAGCTGCAGACGCAGTACGACGTTCGCATCGACCAGACCGCCGTTGCCCAAGCCCTGACCAGATGAGCGCGCTCAAGACCCATATCGCCAAGGTCGCCACCGGCAACTCCCTTTCCTTCGAGGAGGCGCGCGAGGCCTTCGACATCATCATGTCGGGCGACGCTACGCCCGGCCAGATCGGCGGCTTCCTGATGGCGCTGCGCGTGCGCGGCGAGACGGTGAGCGAGATTTCCGGCGCCGTCGCCACCATGCGCGCCAAGATGCTGCGCGTCGACGCGCCCGCTGGCGCGATCGACATCGTCGGCACCGGCGGCGACAATTCGCACAGCGTCAACATATCGACCGCATCCGCCTTCGTCATCGCCGCCTGCGGCGTGCCGGTGGCCAAGCACGGCAATCGCGGACTATCCTCGCAGACCGGCGCCGCCGACGTGCTAACCGCGCTCGGCGTCAAGATCGATAT
>NZ_RZSX01000534.1:0-4534 GCF_004023105.1 Mesorhizobium sp. M5C.F.Ca.IN.020.32.2.1
CGTAGAGCTCGACGACATCGTGCACGGACGCAGCCAGATCGACCCGGCTGGTGCTTTCGGAGGAATAGCCCGCCTCCAACCTGGAGATCATCAGGATGGCGTTGAAGGTCTTTATCAGCTGGTCGGACTCGGCGATCGTCCCTTCCAGCGCCTGGCGGTAGTCGGTAGTGCTGTGCTTGCCGGAAAGCGTCGCTTCGGCACGGTTGCGCAACCTGGTCAGCGGTGTCTTCAGATCGTGGGCGATGTTGTCGGAGACCTGCTTCAGCCCTTCATTCAGCGTGGCGATCCTGGCCAGCATGGAATTGAGATTCTCCGACAGCCGGTCGAACTCGTCGCCGGCCCCGGTGACCGGCAGCCGGCCGGAGAGGTCACCGCCCATGATACGGCGGCTGGCTTCCGATACGATGTCGATGCGCTTCAGCGCTGCGCGGCCGACAAAGAACCAGATCAGGAGCCCGCCGAGCGCCATCATGCCGAGCGCCAGCATCAAGGCGCGACGGATGACGGCGCGGAACCGCTCAGGCTCGCCGAGATCGCGGCCGACGAGCATGATCATCTGGTTTGGCAGGCGCAGCACCAGCGCGATGGCGTTGTGGCCCTTCTCGCCTTCGACCTGGACTTCGCTCTGACTGGGTTCGTTTGGGTCGGCCACCGGGTTGCGTTGCCGCTCGAGCTCGCCCTCGCCGAAGCGGCGGTAGGAAAACGGCTCCGTCGTCCAGCCCTCGGCTTCGAGAACGCCAGGCTCCAGGCTCTGAACGTTTCCGGTCAGGATCTGGCCGTTGGTGTCGGCGATCAAATAGAGATTGGCGCCGGGCTGGCGGGAGCGCTGCTCGACCACGCGGACCAGCAGCGGCAAGCCGCCGCGCTGGTAGGCCCGGGCGAGGCCGAGCACTTCGTCGTTGATGGTCTCTTGCGTTTGGCCGGTCAGCATGCGTGCAGACAGCGAAGTCATGTAGAAGACGAGCAGCACCGCGCATATGGCGAACAGCAGGAGATAGAGCGCCGAAAGCCGCGCTGCCGTCGTCTTCATGATGGCCGGCATGGAAAGAGCCATGCTACCCGCTCTTGAGCATATAGCCGGCGCCACGAACCGTGTGCAGGATCGGCTTGTCGAAGCCCTTCTCGATCTTGCCGCGCAGCCGCGAGACGTGAACGTCGATGACATTGGTCTGCGGATCAAAATGATAGTCCCAGACATTTTCCAGCAGCATGGTGCGCGTCACCACCTGGCCGGCATGGCGCATCAGATATTCCAGCAGGCGGAACTCGCGCGGCTGCAGCGTGATTTCGCGCGCCGCGCGTCGCACCGAATGAGAGAGCCTGTCGAGCTCGAGATCGCCGACCCGGTAGAGGGTTTCGGCTTCCCTGGCGCTGGCGCGCCGGTTCAGCACCTCGACCCGGGCCAGAAGCTCGGAAAAGGCATAGGGCTTGGTCAGATAGTCGTCGCCACCGGCGCGCAAGCCGGTGACCCGGTCGTCGACTTCGCCGAGCGCCGACAGGATCAGCACCGGCGTCGTGTTGCCCCTGGATCTCAGACCGGCGATGACCGACAGGCCGTCGCGGCGCGGCAGCATGCGGTCGACGACCATCACGTCATAATCGCCGGAGTCAGCGAGCGCGAAGCCGGTTTCGCCGTCGCCGGCGACATGCGCGGTGTGTCCGGCCTCGGTAAAGGCTTTCTGGAGGTAATCGGCCGCTTCGCGATCGTCTTCTATGACGAGAATCTTCATGGGACCGTTATACGCGATTTCGCTGGAAGATTGAGTGGCCGGCATATGTATCGTGGCCTTCATCAGGGCGTTTCGCGAACAAAGTGATTCAAGGATACGCAGTAAGTCTTTGTTTTGGAATGTCGCTGACGCCGAGCCGCCGGCACCCCCGGATCAAGCCCGAGGCGGGCTTTTGGGCGACCTGCTTTGTTGTTTGACATGCCGTCAAACTTTGTTCGAGCGGCAGCGGGCTTCCATCGCCCGCTGCCGCTGGGGCGGAACACGATGACTGACTAACTAATGTATTCAAGCCCCGTGCTTTCCCGTGCGGCGGCTCCGGGGTGTTTGAAACCGCCGCACCGGAAAAGTTTGGACGTCAGCCCTTGGCGACAGGCAGCGCGACGAAGCGGTTGCTATCGTCGCGGGTGATCTGCATCAGCACCGCCTTGCGGCCCGACTTCACAGCATCGGCCATGGCCTTGGCGACGTCGTCGGTGCCATTGACCTCCGTCGAATTGACCGAAGTGATGACGTCGCCGGGCTGGATGCCGCGATCGGCGGCATCGCTGTCGGGATCGACATCGGTTACCACAAGCCCTTTGCCATCGTCGGACCTGGTGACGGTGAGACCGAGATCGGCCAGCGTATCGGCCTTTGCCGGAGCGGAAGGCTGCTGGTCGGCCGAAGCCTGTTTGTCGCTCGAAGGCAGCTTGCCGAGATCGACCTTGACGGTCTCACTCGTGCCGTCACGCCACAGCGTGACGTCGACGGGCTTGCCGGGCTGGTAGGCGCCGATCAGACGGGCGAGTTCCTTCGGCGAAGCGACGTCCTTGCCGTCCACCTGAGTGATGACGTCACCGGCGGTGATGCCGGCCTTCTTGCCGGGACCATCCTCCTGCGCGCTGGAAACGAGCGCACCCTTATCGGACTTCAGCCCGAGCGATTCGGCGATTTCTGAGGTGACCGGCTGGATCTCGACGCCAAGCCAGCCGCGCTGGACGGTGCCGTCCTTCATCAGATCCTGCACGACCTGTTTGGCCGTCGAGGCGGGAATGTCGAAGGCAATGCCCACGCTGCCGCCGGACGGCGAGAAGATCGCGGTGTTGATGCCGACAACCTGACCGTTGAGGTTGAAGGTCGGGCCGCCCGAATTGCCGCGGTTCACCGAGGCGTCGATCTGGATGAAGTCGTCATAGGGGCCGGCGCCGATATCGCGGCCACGGGCCGAGACGATGCCGGCGGTGACCGTGCCGCCGAGGCCGAACGGATTGCCGACGGCCACGACCCAGTCGCCGACGCGAACCTTGGAATCGTCGGCGAAGTCGACATAGGTGAACTTGCCGTCGCCTTCGACCTTGAGCACAGCGAGGTCGGTGCGCGGATCTGTGCCGACCAGCTTGGCGTCGAGTTCCTTGCCGTCATGCATCACCACTGTGAAGGACGAGCCGTCTCCGACGACATGGTTGTTGGTGACGAGGTAGCCATCCTCGGAGATGAAGAAACCGGAACCCTGGGCGACCGGCCGCGGCTGGCGGTCACGGCGTTCGAAACGCCGCATTCCATCCCGGCCATCCTGATCGCCAAAGCCACGGAACTCCCTGAAGAAGCGGCGCAATTGCGGATCGTCGGGAAGATTGCCGAAGGCGTCGGGCAGGTCGGAGCCGTCGTCGGCGGTCGTTTCTATCTTGGCTTTGACGCGGACACTGACGACCGCCGGCGAAACGCGCTCGACCACGTCGGCGAAGCTCGGGACCTGCGGTGCCTCGACACGCACCGCCTCGGCCAGGACCGGGGCTGTCCCGGTGGCAACCGCGCCGAAGCCGATCGCGCCGGCAATGGCCACTGAAGCGGCGGCAGCCAACAGGCGTTTGCGGGTGCGGGGATTTGAATTGGGGGCAATATTCATGGGTCTCGTATCCTCTTTCAAGGGATGCGCTTCGGTCGGCATCCTCGGGCAAGAGAAATAGGGGGCGCGCACATTACGGCGCCATTTCCGGTGCATGAAACTTTTGTAATGTTTGTGGGCGGCCGCCGCCTTCAGTCCCGGTGCAAAATAGTGTTCAGCTCCGCCTGCTCCTCGGCGGTCAACGCATTGGTTGCCGTCGAACGGCGCGACCGGGCGGTCAATACTATGAAAATCCCGCCGGCAAAGAGCAGAAACACCGGCGTACCCCACAACAGCGCATTGCGCAGGCTGAAGCGCGGCTTCAACAGCACGAACTCGCCGTAGCGGGAAACGATGTAGTCTATCACCTGCCGGTCGGTGTCGCCGGCGACGAGGCGCTGGCGCACCAGCACGCGCAGGTCGCGGGCAAGGTCGGCATCGGATTCGTCGATCGACTGGTTCTGGCAAACCATGCAGCGCAGCTGCTCCGAAAGCGTCCGCGCCCGCGCCTCGAGCGCCGGGTCGGCCAGAACCTCGTCGGGCTTCACCGCAAGTGCGGCGCCGGCAAACAACAGCGTCAGCAGCAAGACTAAGGAGGCCAGTGAAAATCTTGCGGTCATAGCAGGCTCGCGGAAGGTACGGCGCCCGCCGACTTGCGACGGCGGGACGGTGCCCCGATGCGCAGGCGCCGGTCCATGAGCGACATCGCGGCACCCGCCATCATGACAAGGCCGCCACCCCAGATCAGCGTCACCAGCGGCTTCCACCACAGCCGCACCACGACAGAACCGTCGGTCCCCTCGTCGCCAAGCGAGAGATAGAGCTGGCTGAAACCGATCGTCTTGATACCGGACTCGGTCGTCGTCATCTGTCGGACCGGATAGGAGCGCTTGGCGGAGGTGATTACAGCGGTAGTGCTTCCATCGGCGCCGAGCAGAGC
>NZ_RZSX01000535.1:0-4507 GCF_004023105.1 Mesorhizobium sp. M5C.F.Ca.IN.020.32.2.1
CCTCTTGTTCTGGCAGTTCTTCATCGCCGCCGACGTGCTCATCGTCGGCTACGCGACGACCGCGGCACATTGGCTGTTCGTGGTTGCCCACCTCGCGGTTCTGGCGGGCACTGCCCGGCCAGTCGCGTCATCCCACTGACCTTCGATCAACATCAGGAGAGACGAAAAAAATGCCTCTGAAATCCGCGAATAAATTCCGCTCGGCCGCTGCATTGCTCGCGGTCGGCCTCGCCGCCGTCGAGATCATCGGCATCGCCGCGCCGGCGCTGTCGCTGGTCAGCCAGGCCGAGGCCCGAGTCGGCCAGCCCTGGACGCCCCGGAGTGCCGCAGGCGTCGCACGGCGCACCACATGGCGCGTGCTCCGGCACACTACAGCCTGGGTCCCCGCGCTGCCCGCGGGCTGCGTGCGCACCAAGGTCAACGGCTTCGCCGTCTGGCGTTGCGGCGGCACCTACTATCGAGCCTATCAAGGCCGCTATATCGTCGTTGTCGTCGATTAACCGACCCCGGGCGCAGCCTGCCGCCCAAGCGCAAGCATAACGCCTTCGGCGAGATGATCCGCGTCGGCCTGATTCTCGAACGGGACGCCGCGCAACGCATAGTCGACCGGCGAAAACGGATCGCCCTCGTCGATGAGGGCGACCTGCCGCCTCGCCCGTTCCATCTCGCCCATCTGGGCGTAGCAGGCGGCGAGTCGCGTGCGGATCCACGGCGCCGGGCGTGTGGCAAGCTCCAACGCCTCCGCCGCCTGCCGGTATTCGCCCATCATGTAGAGCGCCAGCGCGCGATCGAACTGGTACCAGTGCGGGTGCAAGGGGTCGATGCGGATGCCGCGCGCCAGCCAGGTCAGCGCCTCGAGCGGTCTACCGCGCATTGTAAGCAGCATGCCCATCTGCTCGATGCTGTCGGCGTCATAAGGGTTGAGCTGCAGCGCGATGCGCATGTGGTGCTCGGCCGCTTCATGGTCGCGCATATAGAGTCGCACCAGCGACTGCACCCGATGGCCGGTCGCCTGGTCCGGCGAGAGCGACAGACCCTTGTCGGCAAGGTCGCGGGCGTTTTCCAGCACCGCGTCGCTGGCACGCCCGAATTCTCCATCCAATGCGCGCGCCAAAGCGAGGTAGGTGTAGGCCAGGCCATAGGTCGGGTCCTTGGCGATGGCCGCCTCGAACAACGCCTCGGCGCCTCGCTGGTCGGTCTGGGCAGGATCGCGCAGCAGCGCGAAGCCACGCAGCGCCAGTTCATAGGCGGCAAGGCTGGTGATCGGCTTGCGTGAGGCCTGCTGCAGGCCGGCATTGTTGACCCGCGTCACCAGCCTGCCAACAATCTGCTCGACGATCTCCTGCTCGATCTCGAACAGGCCGGTGCCGCGAGACTGATAGCGGTCGCCCCAGAGCTGGCTGGCGCTCGCGGTGTCGATGAGGTTGACGGCCGCCACCACGTGTTCGCCCTGACGACGCACCGATCCTTCGACGATGAAGTCCGCGCCGATGCGCGAACGGATTTGCGGCCACTCCGCGCGCGCGAATGAGGCAAAGGAAAAGCTCGAGTTGCGCGCCAGGACGGTGACGGTTCCGAAGCGTGCCAGCCCGTTGATGATATCCTCGGCGAAGCCATCGACAATCGCCTCGTCCGCCGGATCGCCGCCTTCATTGCGGAAGCGCAGCACTGCCACGATCGGTTGCACGCCGATCTCCGGCGATTGCTCGGCTTCGGCCGCCAGCATGTAGCCTCTCTTGGAGACGGTGCGAACCATATCCTCGCCGATCGCTTTGCGGATCTCGCGGATCGATTGCGTCAGGGAATCCTCGGTGACGAAGATGCCGGGCCAGGCAACTTCCATCAGCTCCGATTTCGGCACGACACGGCCCATGTTGCGACAGAGGTGCTTCAGCAGGACATAGGCTTTTGGGCGGAGGAATATCGGCCCGTCGGGACCGCGCAGCGTTCCCCTGGCGAGATCCAGCGTGAACCCGCCGAAGCGAAAGACCTGATCGGCAGCCGTGATTGTCACCGGCACCTCCCTGACAACGCATTGAGATGCCGCATGGACGCCACGTCAAGAGCCGTCTGACGCGGTAGCGGACGGGACAGCTGTCGAAGGGAGTTCGCGATCACGATCGTTGGATTTTGCGGGAGGCGCAATTTCGATCAAACTGACCGTGCGGAAAGACGGCAGCATGATTTGGCCAATGCAAGGAGCAATATGAACCCGACCGAGAAAGCGCTGTGGTTCGTCGAAAGCCATTTGCCGGAAGCAGTCTCGCTCGACGATGTCGCCAAGAGCAGTGGCGTGTCGCGCTTTCACGTGACGCGGGCTTTCGGTGCGGCGACCGGCCGTTCGGTGATGGGGTACGTGCGTTCTCGCCGGCTTACCGAGGCGGCGCGCAGGCTCGCCGCCGGCGCACCCGACATCCTCTCGGTCGCGCTGGACGCCGGCTACGCCTCGCATGAGGCCTTCACCCGCGCCTTCCGCGACCAGTTCGGCACCACGCCGGAACTGGTGCGCGCGCAAGGCTCGCTCGACAATCTCGATCTCGTGGAGCCGATCCTGATGGACCAGTCCTTCCTCACCAACCTCGAGCCGCCGCGCTTCGAAACCAGCCGGCCGTTTCTCATCGCCGGTCTCGGCGAACGCTACAGCTGCGAAACGAGCGCCGGCATCCCGATACAATGGCAGCGGTTCGGCCCCTATATCGGCAACATTCCAGACGAGATCGGCGACGTCGCCTATGGCGTCTGCGTCAACGGTGACGATGCAGGCAATTTCGACTATGTCGCCGGAGTCGAAGTGTCCGATTTTTCGGACCTGCCGAGGGAATTTTCGCGCGTGCGCGTGCCGGCGCAGAAATACGCCGTGTTCGCCCACCGTGACCACATCTCGACCATCCGCCGCACGGTCAACACGATCTGGAACAAATGGCTGCCGGCCTCCGGGCACGAGGTCGCCGATGCGCCCGAATTCGAGCGCTACGGCCCCGAATTCGATCCGCGCAGCGGCAATGGCGGGCTGGAAATCTGGATACCGGTCAAGGCCTAAAGCACCACTACAGCTCCAGGTTCCAGTTCTGGCCGACCAGATCCTTGCCGAAGGCGTGGTGACGCTCCTCGTCGGCCAATTTGAAACCGGCCGCCTCGTAGATGCGGCGCGCTGAGGTGAGCACGTCATTGGTCCACAGCGTCAACGTCTTGTATCCCTTCGCCCGGGCAAAGCCGATGCATTCCTCGACCAGCCGCCTGCCGATGCCGAGACCGCGCGCCGAGGGTTCGACATAGAGCAGGCGCAGCTTCGCCACCGCGTCCGACTGGCGCACGACAAAGACCGAGCCGACGACTTCGCCCTCCCGCTCGGCGATCCAACTGCGTTCCCATTTCGGATCGAAGGATTTGACGAAGGCGCCGAGGATTTCGGCGACCAGCGCCTCGTAGGTCTCGTCCCAGCCATATTCCTGCGCGTAGAGCAGGCCCTGGCGATGGATGATCCAGCCGATATCGCCGACCTGCAAAGGTCGCAGCATGTAGGGAATTTTGGCCTCCGTGCCTTCGCCGAGCAGGTGCTGCACCGTCTGCATCGCCTTGACCAGCCTTTCCTGTTCCGGGGCGGGAAGCCGGTCGAGCAAGGCCGCGACCTGATCGTGCGAACCCTGGTTCAGCGGCGCGAAGGCCACCCTCCCCGCCGGCGTCAGCGCTATCGACGAGCGCCGCGCATCGGCTTGCGTCGCGGCGCGCTCGACCAGGCCGCGCTCCTCGAACTTTTTCAGCAACCGGCTGAGGTAGCCGGGGTCGAGACCGAGATCGCGCGCAAGATCGGTGGCGGTCAGGCCATCGCGATGCGCCAGTTCATAGAGCACACGAGCCTCGGTCAGCGAGAAGGCGCTTTTCAGCAGCCCTTCGTCGAGCAGGCCGATCTGGCGGGTGTAGAAGCGGTTGAAGCCCCGCACCGCATCGATCCGCTCCTTGCCGGGTTGATGATGAATCGTCATGGCATCCTCCTGCCGCACAAGATCAACCACTTACTTGACTTAGTCAAGTATCTGTTTGAAGCAGGTCATCCGCATTGTCCGGTGCGAGTCGTGCCCAGCGACTGCTATCCGCTGGCGGACGATGCTCGCTGTTGGTGCTTGCTTCGCCGGGGCCCCAGTAATTCACTGCCGGGCGTTGATCGGCTCACTCAGCGCCTTGACTCTCGCCAGCCGCCGGCTTATCTCACCACCACGTTAGCACTCGCCATTGGTGAGTGCTAACGTAGGTCCGGCGCCGCCGGATGGAGGAACTGTTCTCACCATTCTCATCGAGGAATAAAAAATGGCAAAGTCGAAGTTCCGCCCGCTTCATGACCGCGTGGTCGTACGCCGGGTTGAATCCGAATCCAAGACTGCCGGCGGGATCATCATCCCGGATACGGCGAAGGAAAAGCCGCAGGAAGGCGAGATCATCGCCGTTGGTTCCGGCGCCCGCGACGAAGCCGGCAAGCTCGTCCCGCTGGACGTCAAGGCCGGCGATCGCA
>NZ_RZSX01000536.1:0-4496 GCF_004023105.1 Mesorhizobium sp. M5C.F.Ca.IN.020.32.2.1
CAGTTCAGCGTCTGCTCTTAGCGCATCGACCATACTCCGGCTCGGCAACCGCCAGCCCTTGACGATGCCGTAGACGGGCCGGAATCACGACGAGCGTCAGGACGCCGATCATGGGCATGGCTCGAGTGCTGCGCGCTTCGAGGGATGTCCGGCCCTTTCGATTGCCTCCGCCGCTCTGCCGAAAATGGAGATTCGATTCGAATACCGATGCGATAGGTGATAGTCTCTTCTTCGATCCTCGGGAGGAGGAGATGCGCGCCATTGCATTTTTTGCCGGCGTGTTGGTGGCTACGCCCTCGATGGCGGCGGAGCAACTGATCTTTTACACTGCCAATTTTCCAGATGCCACCTCAGTCCAGCTCAGCATCCTGAACAATAGCGTCTCGCGAGATGGGGACTATGACTTCGACGTCGCTATTGGCCTGGTCGAAACAGACGCGAACGGCGCCATCAGGTATGAAGATACCGGCAAGCATCGTGCACGCGTTCGCTGCAATTATCCGGCGTATGTGAGCGTGGGCGCGCGAAGATATCCTATAGAGATGCCTCTAAGCCGTTCCGCACCTGACGATTGGAAAGAGAATCTCTGGATAACATTCTGCGCGGCCCCCTCATCATGAAGCGCGTTTTTGCCTGATCGGACGGCGGCCGCGGGTTGTTTTGCAACCCGCGGCGCTAGTCGTGGATCACTTAATATCGGTGACCGTTATGCGTCCGTTGACACGGTCGGCTGTAAACTCGATCGCCTGACCCGCCTTGACCTTCTCGAGCATACCGCCCTCCGCGACCACGAACACCATTGTCATCGCGGGCATGTCGAGATTGGTCAGCGGCTCATGCTTGATCGTCACCTTTTTCTGCTTGGCGTCGACTTTGACGACTTCGCCTTTCACGTATTCCTGTGCGAACGCGCTCCCGCCGATGGCGAGCGCGAGCGCGAGGGTCGAGAATGCTCTTATCGATATCTTCATGACTGCTTCCTTTGCGATTTTGGGGGTTAGTGGGCGACGGTGATATCGCCCTTCATGCCGGAATCGTAGTGACCCGGGATCAGGCAGGCGAAACCGAATTCCCCGGCATTGGCGAACGTCCAGATGATCTCGCCTCTGGCGCCGGGCGCCAGCCGGATTGAGTTGGGATCGGCGTGCTCCATCTCGGGGAACTTCTCCATCAGCGCCTTGTGCTCCATGATCCCCTCATGGACGTCCATGACGAACTCGTGGTCGACTTGGCCCTTGTTGACGAACTTCAGGCGAACGGTCTCGCCCTTCTTGACCTTGAGCACGGCCGGTTGGAACAACATCGTCCCGTCGTCCTTCTCCGACATCGAGATGTTGACAGTCCGCTTTGCCTTGCCAGCTTCACCAGGGTTGCCGATCGGCATCGTGGCGGCTTTCTCGCCATGGCCTCCGGCATGGGTTCCACCGGCAAGTGCTGTTCCCGAACTGACCGCCATTAAGACGGCCGCTGCGATTATACGTTTCATGCTGCACTTTCTGTCATTGTTGAGGTTGAGGGGTTTCGGTTTCTCATCCCTGTTTGCCGTGACCACCGTGCGCTGCCGGGGCCATCGTTTTTGCGTCGCCTGATTTCGTCGGAGCGGGGACATCGCCCTTCCATTCGTAAGCCACGGTTCCCTCCGGGTGCTGGTACCAGCCCGGATCGGCGTAATCGTTCGAGGCAAGGCCCTCGCGAACCTTCACGACCGAGAACATCCCGCCCATCTCGATGGCGCCGAATTGGCCCCAGCCGGTCATCATCGGGATCGTGTTGTCGGGAAGCGGCATCTCCATCTCGCCCATGTCGGCCATGCCGCGGTCACCCATGGCCATGTATTCGGGCTGGACCCGGCGGATTTTATCGGTGAGCTTCGAGTTGTCGACGCCAATGAACGTGGGCACGTCGTGGCCCATGGCGTTCATTGTGTGATGCGACTTATGGCAATGGATCGCCCAGTCGCCCTCGTATTTGGCATCGAACTCGTACGCCCGCATCGCACCGACCGGAATGTCGATCGACACCTCGGGCCAACGCGCCTCCGGGCGGACCCAGCCGCCATCGGTGCAGGTCACCTCGAAGTCGTAGCCATGCATGTGGATCGGATGGTTGGTCATCGTCAGATTGCCCACGCGGACCCTGACCCGATCATTCTTTGCTACGGGAAGATGGCTGATCCCTGGAAAGACCCGGCTGTTCCATGCCCAGAGATTGAAATCCGTCATCTCCATGATGCGCGGGACGTACGACCCCGGTTCAATGTCGAAAGCGTTCAGCAGGAACACGAAATCGCGGTCCACCCGCATGAATTTCGGGTCTTTCGGATGAATGACGAAGAAGCCCATCATACCCATGGCCATCTGGACCATTTCGTCGGCGTGCGGGTGGTACATGAAGGTTCCGCTCTTCACGAGGTCAAACTCGTAGACGAAGGTCTTGCCCGACGGAATTCCCGGCTGCGTCAGTCCGGTCACGCCGTCCATGCCGTTTGGCAGGATCATGCCGTGCCAGTGGATGGTGGTGTGCTCGGGAAGCTTGTTGGTCACGAAGATGCGCACACGGTCGCCTTCGACCGCCTCGATCGTCGGACCGGGAGATTGACCGTTGTAGCCCCACAGATACGCAGTAGTTCCGGGCGCCAGCTCCCGCTCGACCGGCTCGGCCACGAGGTGGAATTCCTTCACGCCGTTGTTCATACGATGCGGAAGGGTCCAACCATTAAGGGTCACCACCGGCTGGTAGTCGGGCCCGCTCGTCGGGAAGATCGGCGGCTGCATGTCCGGTGACTCCATGACGGCCGCATCCGGCAAGCCCATCGCCGAGGTTTTGGTCCATGCAGTGGCGCCGGCGAGCAGGGCTCCCGCGCCTAGCAACTGACGTCTTGAAAGCATTTTTCTTCTCCTTGAGTTCAGTGGCTTTCGGCGCCCGCTTCGACCGCGGCCGGTGCATCGCCGCCTCCGGACGAGCTTGCGCCACCACCGTGGATGGCGGTTCCGAGGTTGACGTCGGCCAGCCAAAAATTGCGCTTGGCATTGAGGGAAAGCATGATCGAGCTGATTTTCGCGCGTGTGTCCGCCAGCAGCTCGAACGTGTTGGTGATCATGCCGTTGTAGGTGAGGACCGACTCCGCCTCGATCTTTGTTCGCAGCGGCACAACATTGTTCCGATAGTGCCGGGCAATGTCGTAGGTCGAACGGTAGCTGTCATAGGCGGATCTGGCCTCCGACCGGATGTTGACGGCCTTTTCCGCGATCCGGTTTGCGGCTTGCATGTAGGCAAGCTCGGCCTTGCGCATGCGTGCCTTGCCGGTATCGAAAATCGGAATGACGAACTCGAGCTCCAGAGTGGGTGAGACACTCGTCTCCGTTCCGCCCTCCTCCGACGCCTCTCGTTCCACCTCCACGCCGGAAAGTAGTTCCAGATCGCTGACGTAGCGGGTCGCCTCGGTCAGACTGTAGGATTTCGCCAGCGCTTCCAGCTCAAGTTTCGCGATCTCGAGGTCAACGCGATTTTTTAGCGCCTCCGCCTCGATTGCGCGTTTGGCCTTGGCCCCTTTCGGCAAGGCTGGAAGCATGTTGGGGACTGAATAATCGACATCCGGTCCCCATAGACCCATCAGCCGGGTGAGCTCTTCCTTGGCGGTCCGCGCGGCGAGCCGCGCCTCCGCCGCCTGACCGGTGATCTCGGCATAAAAGACGTGTTCGCGGGCCTGGCCGGTCTTTGTGAAGGCGCCTGTCTCGCCAAGTTTTTGAGCGAGTTCGGAGGCAGCGTCAGCGGCGGCTTGCGCCTTGTTCAGATACGAAACGCTCTCCCAGGCTGAGACAGCATTGATCCAGGCCCGCCGCGTGTCCGCGGCCAGTCGTAGCGTTTCTTCGGCGGCGCGGAGCTGGGCCTGACGGAAGCGTGCATCCGCGACTGCGACACGCCGCTTGTGTGTCGCCAGCGCAAGGATGTTGCTGACCACCGCTCCTTCGATAGTCCGCACAGGATCGACGCCGATCATGCCGACCGAGATCGTCGGATTGACGAGCATCGATTCCTGCCACATGTCGGCCGCCGACAGGCCGATCTCGGCGTAGGCAGCCTGCAGACCCTTGTTGTTGAGCAAGGCGACCTGCACCGCGGTGTCTGGACCGATTGTCTTCTTCTGAACGAGGCTCTTCACGCGCTCCGAGACCGTCCGCGCTTCCTCGCTGGACTGCACCCAGACGGTTTTCTTGCCGGTCACGGATTCGGCGCGCGCCGCGACTGTCGTGAATCCGGCCATCGGGGCTGAAATGCCATTAAAGGCCTCGCTGGTGGTGCATCCGGCAGCGATCAGCGGGATGGTTACCACCGCAGCTATGCTCAGGGGCCGGCGCTTCATGATCCGGCTCCCGGGTTTGCAGAGGAGCGTTCTTCATTGAGACGCCGCCAATTCTGCGGATCCACCGGGTCCCGGTGGCGATAGTCGACCACGACCGGGTGGTAGTGCGTATCACGGATGCCCATTGCGGGAT
>NZ_RZSX01000537.1:0-4489 GCF_004023105.1 Mesorhizobium sp. M5C.F.Ca.IN.020.32.2.1
GTTTCGTGACATGACCGAACGGAATTTCGTCCGGCTACGCAAAAAGGTGCCCTGTCGAGACTTACTTGTTAGCAGGGACGAACTCGTGAAGAGTTAAACGACTGATAAGGCAACATTATCATTCGTTTTATGATGCCGACAAGCACAGCGCTTTCTGCGCAAATAGATTGCTAAAAGCGCCGTCATGACTCATCGTGCTTGCGATGATTCTGCGACCCAACCCCTCTCTGTCTCGCCGTGGCGTGCTTGGCGGCGCCTCTTCGATCGCACCGATGGCAACGGTGCCGACCTGGGTTGCGCGGGGCCGCCCTCGACACCCAAACGGTTGCGGGACAAGGCATCGAGGACATTGCAGTCACGGCCGGCGCCGCCATCGGCGCGCTCGATGCGGTGGTCCGCCGGCAGGAGCGGTGGGCCGGCGCCTGGCGGCAGCGCCTGGCGCTTTCGGCGGCTGCGGTCACGGCACGGCAGGCAGGGCGCGTCGAGGACGAAGCGGCCTTGCGCGATGCCGTATTGCTCACAAGACCGGGCGGCAATGTCGGTCCCGCCGGCCTTTTCTTTCTTGCTTGGCGGCGGCTGGCATCTCGGCCAGCGGACGATCTGCTAACGGAGAAAAATGTCGCGGCGGTGCTGGAAGATCTAGGTCTCACGCTCAACGATGAGGCGGTCAGCGATCTGACGGACGATCTGCGACAGCTTGCCGCCAACACCGGCACGGTCGAAACGCTGGTCGGGGCCTTCGCGGCCGCGGAGCGTTACGGCCTCCGGCGCGTTCTCGGAGCCTGGCTTGCCGATGTCTTGCTCGCGCAGCGGCTAGGCTGGACACATGCAATCCCTTTGTTGGGCGCCAAAGCGACCTTAGTTGTGGGTACGTGCCGGGCGCGTCGACCAGTGACTGCCGCTCTGGCTGCCGGCGCCGAAACGGAAGCCGATTGGGCCAAAAGCCTGCTGGCCGCGCAGGCGCGCGCTGCGCTGCGCGCCATTGATCTTTTCGCCGAACTTGAGCGCCGGGCGGACCGGCTGCTTGCGGTTGCGCCGAAACTCAGGGCCAAGGCGGCGGACGTCGTCGTGGAAAAAGCTGCTCTCTGACGACGCGATCGTCGCCTCAGAACAAATCGCCGGCATGAGCGATCGCGGCCTGCGCCGCCTGTTCGACCGGCTGGTCGAGCTCGGTGCCGTGCGTGAATTGTCCGGCCGCGCTACCTTCCGCATCTACGGGCTGTGAAGACAATGGCGGAGAGTGCACGTAGGCGAGGAGGGAGCCGGCCAGATGACCGTCGATCAGCTGACCAGCTGTTTGACCGGGAACTGGATCATCTGCCGCCGGAAGCGCGTTGGCGTGAATGGATGCACCGGGTCGAAGCAACGATCTTCGCCGCTAGCGAGCCGGTCGACCGCGAAATGCTCGCCCGCATCGTCGGGAAAAGCTGCAGCATTGATCTTCTCATCGACGACATCCGCGAGGAGCTGCGCGGCCGCCCTTACGATCTGGTTTCGGTCGCCGGCGGCTGGAAACATTTGACCCGGCCTGCCTATGCAGACGCCATCCGTGCTGCTGTAGGTGGAAGTGGGAAGACGGCCGACCTTACGCAGTCGGAGGTTTTGGTGCTGATGTGCATCGGCTACTTCCAGCCGATCACCCGCGCCGAACTGTCGTCTTTCTTCGGCAACGAGATCAGTCGCGATTTTATTGGTCATCTGCGCGGTGCCGGCCTGATCGCTTCCGGTCCGCGCAGCCCAACGCCGGGCGCGCCCTACACCTATGTGACGACAAAAGAATTCCTGCTGGAGTTCGGGCTCGACACGCTGCGCGACCTGCCGGATTTCGAAGCCCTCGAGGACGCTGGACTGCTCTCGAAGGAGAAGCTACTCGCAGGTGATATCATGCCAGGATTATACAACGACGAGGAAGAGCATGCTTAGCGTCGGCACTGATGAATAATACGCTGCCTGGCCGGTGGCCGCAGTTCGCGGCGTCCTCAACAGGATCTACGACCGGGGTTCGCGAGATGACGTGAGGAGACGCTGTCGGGCGTGGGGCGTTGCCTAGAAAATGGTGGGGGGAAATATGCCTGTAGCTCGTATTGAACGTGTCATTGGCGGTTTGGTAACCGCGTGGGCCGAGCCCGGTTCTGATGGCTACTTTGCCTGCCATCACTTTGGATCTAACGTGCATCCAGCCCACCTCTCCAGTTTGGATGAGGTGGCGGATTTCCTACGTTCGCATCTCGGCAGCGGTGTTCGCATGAACCCCGGCTGGGTCAAGATTGTACGGAACATCCACATCGATGGGGTTTTGCTCCGCTGATCGGCGCGAGCCGTTCTGGAGAGCCAAAAACGCCGGTGGCGGTGAATGATGGGTCACTCGCAGGCGCGCTGCCTGGTGTGAAGTTGTATCCATCGAGAGTGCTATTTAAGCCGCCGGACGGACCCTGGATAAGCAAATCATCCCAAGAAAAATCCTAGACAAATCATGAGACGGCGCTTCTAATTGCTGAGCCGACCGAAATAGCGGGTTGCGCATGTCTCTCAGTGCTTTGGGGGTTATTGCGAGAGACAGATTGCAATTCTGAACTCTGTTATAACGGCAAGGATACCCAGGGTTTGGGGGAGGGGATTTCGTGATTATCGCGGATAATGAAACCGCCATCGACTACCTGTATTACGAGACGGTCGCTAAAACGGTCGTCAAGCTGATCAGGCAGAAGTCGAAGGAACCGTTGACGATCGGGTTGCACGGCGACTGGGGAGCGGGCAAATCCAGCACGCTGCTGATGATTGAGTCGGCATTCAAGGGACAGACAGACACCCTGTGTGTCCGGTTCAACGGCTGGCTGTTTGAGGGATACGACGACGCGAAGGCGGTGCTGATCGAGACGATCGTCGCAGCCCTCCTCAAGGAGAGGTCCGGGATCGCCAAGGTGGCGGACAAGGCCTGGGACGTCCTGAAGGCCGTCAACTGGATGAAGGCCGCCCGCACCGCAGGCAGCCTGGCGTTCACCATGGCGACCGGGATCCCCGGTCCGGACCTGATCCAGGGGATTGGTTCGATCGCGGGCAAGGTGATTAGCGATCCCAAGGCCTACCTGACCGGCGACGTGTTCAACAAGGTCATGGACGGTGCGGCGGAGCATTTTAAGGAGGCCGCACCTTCCGAGACGACGCCGCAACGGATGCACGCCTTTCGCGAAGACTTCGAGGAGCTGCTGGAGCGCGCCAAGGTCGACCGGCTGATCGTCTTGATCGACGACCTCGATCGATGCCTCCCGCAGACGGCGATCGCCACGCTGGAGGCTATCCGCCTGTTCTTGTTCGTGCCGAACGCGGCGTTCGTCATCGCGGCTGACGAGGGCATGATTGAATATGCCGTGCGCAACCACTTTCCCGATCTCCCGGCGGCGGCGGGGCCTACAAGCTACGCGCGCAACTACTTGGAAAAACTCATCCAGGTTCCGTTCCGCATGCCGGCACTTGGCGCGTCGGAGACCTTGGTCTATCTCACCTTGCTGCTCTATCTGGCCTCCGGCGTCAGCGACAGTTCGGTGGAGTTCAAGAGCCTACTCGAGGTGGCGCGCAAGGCCTTGCAGCGGCCCTGGCTGGGCACCGGCTTCGACCGAGACAAAATCAAGGCGAGGCTGGGGTCCATACCCTCCGATCTGGATGCCGCCCTGCAGCTTGCGGCGGAGATTACGCCGATCCTAACCGAGGGCGCCCACATCAAACGCTTCGTCAACACCATGGCCCTGCGCGTCGAGATCGCCAGCGAGCGCGGCTTCCAGGACGATATCAAGCAATCCGTCTTGGCCAAGCTGATGTTGGCGGAGCGATTCGCCCCGGAACTGTTCAACGCGATCGCCCGCGACGCGTCCGCTGACGGCTCCAAGACCATCTCGATCCTCGAGCGGAAGGTGACCTCGAAGGGTGGCAAGGACGCCGATGATGATCCCATGGCCGACTGGCCCAACATCGAGTGGGTCAAGCGCTGGGCGGCGATCACCCCGCCGCTGAACGGCATCGACCTGCGGCCCTACGTGTTTGTCAGCCGCGACCGCAGGACGTCCGCCGGCATCGGTGTCGCCGGCGGCCCCGTGGAAGCCATGATCGAGCGGCTGGCGACGTCGACTCTCGGCGTCACGCAGGTGACGAAGGCCGAGGTGGCTGCGCTCACGCCCGAAGATGCCAACCGGGTGTTCCAGGGCCTCGTGACGAAGATTGATCAGACCGAAGATCTCGGCAAACGGCCGCCGGCGGCCGAGGGTCTGGCGCGCCTTTGCGGAGACCGGCCGGAACTGCGCGAACCGCTGGTTGCATTCCTCGGACGACTGCCGGTGAGCAAGATCGGCGGGTGGGTGGTTAGCGGCTGGGGTGTGGCGGTTGAGGGTCCGCAGGCGCAAGAGTTCGCCGAGCTCGTGGGAGAGTGGGCAACGCAGACCTCGAACAAGCCACTGAGCGTCGTCGCGTCGCTGCAGCTGAACCCGAAGTCGAAGAG
>NZ_RZSX01000538.1:0-4488 GCF_004023105.1 Mesorhizobium sp. M5C.F.Ca.IN.020.32.2.1
TCGCCATGTCGGCCTTTTCCGCATCGGCTTCCGCCAGCAAAAACACCTCGATGCGCTCGTCGGGACGGCCGGCGGCGCGGCCGAAGACGACCGGCGTGGTGCCGGGCAAGATCGCCGTGAGGCATTCGAAGGCGCGGCCAAGCTGCCAGGGGCGCGCCTTGCTGATTGGATTGTAGAGCGCGATGACGAAGCCAGCGCCCGCCGCCGCCAGCAGCCGCAGCTCGATCAGGTCCCAGGGTTTTAGATTGTCGGACAACGAGATGGCGCAGAAATCATGGCCGAGCGGTGCACCGATGCGGGCAGCGACCGCGAGCATTGCGGTGATGCCCGGCAGCATCGCGACGTCAACGGCACGCCATTCGGCCGGGCCGGCCTCGATCGCCTCGCAGACGGCCGCTGCCATGGCAAAGACCCCGGGGTCGCCGCCCGAGACGACGGCGACAGCGTGGCCCTGCGCAGCCTTTACCAGCGCGTCCCTGGCGCGGGACAGCTCCTCGCGATTGTCCGAGGCGACGCGGGTCTGGTCGGGGCGCAGATCGAGCCGGTCGAGATAGGGCTTGTAGCCGTAGAAGAATTTTGCCTCGGCGACGGCGCGGCTTGCCTCCGGCGTCACCTGGTCGGCATTGCCTGGTCCGAGGCCGATGACGGTCAGGCGGCCGCTCATGTTTCGGATCCCAATGCGGCGGGCCGGCCTGACCAGCCGGCCACCAGCACGATGGCGAAGTAGGGCGCCTTGTCGTCCTGCTTGTCGGCCAGCCGCATCGAAACGCCGCCCGGCATAGTGCCGCGCTCGACATAGACGGCACGCGCCAGCTTGTCGGTCGCTTCCAGTGCACGCCTGATCTTGGGCAGGTTGCGGCCGACCTTCATGATGACTGCGGCATCGGTGTCGGCGAGGCGGCGCGTCAATTCGAATTCGCTCATTGTGCCCGGCAACACGGTCAGCACGTCGTCGCCCTGCACGATCGGCAGGCCGGTCGCCGACCAGCAGCCGGACATGGCGGTGACGCCGGGAATGACCTCGGTCGGGAAGCGGTGCGCCAGCCTGACATGCAGGTGCATGTAGGAGCCGTAGAACAGCGGGTCGCCTTCCGAAAGCACCGCGACCGTCCTGCCGGCGCTGAGGTGCTCGGCGATTTTTTCGGCGGACTCTTCGTAGAAATCCGGTATCTGCGAACGGTAATCGCTGTGATCCTTGTCGATCTCGGTGGTCACGGGATATAGCAGAGGCAACTCTATCAAATCAGGACGAAAATGCGCGCCGACGATGGCACGCGCATTGCTGTTGTTGCCGCGCTTGGCGAAATGCGCCACCACGTCGGCCTCGGCCAGCGCGCGCACGGCCTTGAGCGTCAGCAGATCGGGGTCGCCGGGACCGGTGCCGACACCGACAAGCCTGCCTTTTGCGATCGCGTTCACAGACCCGGCCTCGCCAGTGCGTTGAGTGCGGCGGCCGTCATGGCGCTGCCGCCAAGCCTGCCGCGCACGATGGCATAGGGCACGCCATAGGAATTCTCGGCCAGCGCATCCTTTGATTCGGCAGCACCGACGAAACCGACCGGCATGCCGATGATAACAGCCGGTTTCGGCGCGCCGTCGCGCAATCTTTCCAGCAGGTAGAAAAGTGCTGTCGGCGCATTGCCGATGGCGACGACCGAACCGGCCATGCGTTCGCCCCACAGGTCTATGGCTGCAGCGGAGCGGGTGTTGCCGATCTTTTTCGCGACGTCAGACGTTTGCGGGTCGCGCAGCGTGCAGATCACCTCGTTACCGGCCGGCAACCGGGCGCGGGTGACACCGTGCGAGACCATCTCCGCGTCGCAGAAGATCGGCGCGCCACCCGCCAAAGCCGTGCGTGCGGCGGCGACGAAATCGCTGGAAAAAACAAAGTGCCTGCTGGCCTCGACCTGGCCGCAGGCATGGATCATGCGGATGGCAACATCGGCCTCGGCATCGGAAAAGCGCGACAGGTCGGCCTCGGCGCGAATGATGGCGAAGGAGCGCTCATAGATGGCCGTGCCGTCATGGATATAGTCGTAGGCGGCCATGTTTATTCCTGTCGATAGAGTTCGGCGACACCGGCCGCGCTAAGCCTTGTCAGGCAGGCGGCGGTGGCATCGCCTCGAAGTCGTGCTTCGCGGATCGCTGCCGCAATGCGGCCAACGCCGCGCGCGGCGTCATAGCCTGGCCTGTATCCGGCAGGGAGGGCCTTTGCCGTCCCGTCCACGACAAGACCGGCTCCGTTTTCGCCGCCGACCAGCGTCAGCGCCGCCGGGCCGGGATGCGCGCAGCCCTTGGCGCAGCCGGAAATATGAAGCGTGAGCGAGGAATCGAGGATGTCGCGGTTTTCCGCAGCGATGGTCTCGGCGATGTCGCGCGTCGCGATCCGGCCGGAGGCGCAGGCTGGCGCACCAGGGCAAGCGGCGATCCTGGTGCGCGGATCAGCAGCGTCGGTGACGAAGCCGAGGGTGGCGGCGGCATCTCTCAGGGAAAAGCAGCCGGACAACTGAAGACCAAGGAACAGCAGCGCGCGGCCCGGCGCCAGGCGAACTTCGAGGGCGCCAAGGGCGAGGGCCTGTCGTATAAGGTCGATGAGCTTTTGTGCCGGCATGCTGCCGAAGGGCAGGCCGATGCCGAGGGCGGTTGCATCACCGCCGAGAGGGAATAGGCCGATTGGCGAAGGAGCTGGCGCGGCCGTGAGAGGAAGGCGATCCTTCGCGGGCGCGAAGGAATGCCAACTGGCGAGAGATGTTAGCTGCCTCTCCGACAAATCCCTTGCATGGGCTTCACGACCTTTTTCGGCAACCATTCTCAGAATCGCGACAGCGATACCACGCGCCGCATCTTCCTCGACCATGACGAGCGGCGTCGCATTCTGCCTGTCGCCGGCAACGGCTGAAAGCCACTGGACACCCGCATCAATCCGCATCGCAGCCAGCCTGACATCGGCCGAAACCGCATCCATGGTCAGCCGCCCGCCGCCATCGACAATGACCGAAACCTTCGGCCCGAGGCGCTGTCCCAGCCCGGCGTCCTCGATTGCCGCCCGAATCCGCTCCGCCAGCGGGCGCGGATCGGCGATCTCCTCGGGATCGAGCCCCGCAAGCGGCCCGGTCTCGACCGGCACGCCGGTGCGTACGGCGATACCCATTGCATCGACCTCCACCGCCAGCAGCCGGGCGCTTGCCGGCGTCAGGCCGCGTATCTGCAGGCTACCACGTGCAGTCACTTCCATGATGCCGTTGCCATGCCGCAAGGCGGATTCACCGAGTCCGAGCAAGGACTTCGGCGAGAGTCCTCCGGCGACCGGCTTGAGCCGCACCAGACGCCCGTCGCCGGTCTGCATCGGCGCGGACAAAGCGGGGCAGGCACCGCGACGTGAGAAGGCGTTCAAGCGGCCACCCCCAGCGCCTGGGCCTCGGCGATCAGTGCAGCGAGATCGTCATCGATGGAATTGCGCAGCGGATGCCAGAGACCGCGCCTCCGCGCCGACAGAAACCGCTCGGCGATCACCTTCGCGGCGGAAGGATTCTCGCGCAAGATGAAGTCGCGAACCACGGGATCGCCGAGATAGGCGTCGTGCACGACCTCGATCAGCGTGCCCGATATGGCTTGGGTGGTCTCAGCGAAGCCGACCAGCCGGTCGACCGTTTCGGCGAATTCCGAAGCACCACGCGGCCCGTGCCGCATCTGGCCTGTTATGAAGCGCGGGTTGACCGCGCGGGCGCGAACTACCCGAGATACGGCTTCTCCAACCGAACGCGGCTTCGGCTTTTGCGGATCCGTGGTGTCGAGGACGATCACGTCGGCATTCTTGCCGAGTGCCGCAAGCGCCGCCGAAAAACCGCCGATGAAGGCGACGTCGGCCGAGCCTTCCAAAATATCGCGGCCGGGATCATCTCCCGTATGGACGAGAAGGTCGGCCTCGGCGACACGATCCTCGAACGCGCCGGGCGCCGAGACACCTTCGCCGTCGGCGCCGCCATAGGCATGCGAGGTGGCGTCGAGATAGGCGCGACCGATCTCTTCGCGCGCGGCCCAGTCGCCGCTCGACAGCAAATCCTCGCCGCCGGCGCCGTACGTGCCGGGCGAGGTGCCGAAAATGCGCGGGCTGATCTTCCCCTCGGCGCGGGTCTTGGCCGCGAGCGGGTTTTCCGAAGCATCCTCGTCGCGGGCGGCGACGGCGCTGGCGGCAGCATCGATCAGCGCGATCTGTGTCGGGAACATATCACGAAACAGGCCTGATATGCGCCAGGTGACATCGACGCGCGGGCGGCCAAGCGTTGCCGACGGCAGCACCTCGATGCCGGTGACGCGGCCGGTCGCGGAATCCCATTGCGGCCGGCAGCCCATCAGGGCCAGGCCTTGCGCGATCTCCTCGCCGCCAGTGCGCAGCGAGGCCGAGCCCCAGAGATCGATGACCAGCGAGCGCGGCCAGTCGCCATGGGATTGCATGTAGCTGCGTAAGACCTCGTCGGATGCCGCCCT
>NZ_RZSX01000539.1:0-4481 GCF_004023105.1 Mesorhizobium sp. M5C.F.Ca.IN.020.32.2.1
CGACAGCAACGAGCGTATGACGGAAGGCGCGGTCATTCCCCAGATCGGAAAGCCCAGGAACACGGTTTCATAGGAGCTCTGATCCGGCACCCTCTCCTGCAGCGGCGGTTCGTACCGGGGATCGGCACGATCCAGGGCTTCTGCGCCAGCAGCCAGGCCAGCGCGATCTGCGCGGCGTGGCCCGCTTCCGTTCGGCCCAGGCCTTCACCAGATCCACCAACGCCAGGTTATGCGGCAGGTTGTCCGGCGAGAACCGGGACTCGATCCCGCGAATGCCGCCTTCGGCGAACCGTGTCCTGGCATCGATAGCACCCGCCAGGAAGCCGCCCCGAGCGGGCTCCACGGCACGAAGCCGATGCCAAGTTCCTCGCAGAGCGAGATCACGTCTTCTTCCGGCCCACGCCATAGCATCGAGTATTCGTTCTGGACGGCGGCGACAGGCAGTGCGCCATGCGCGCGGCGAAGCGTTCCCAGCCCCATCTCCGACAGGCCCCAGTGCAGGACCTTGCCTTCCGCCATCAGGTCCTTGACCGCGCCTGCCACGTCTTCGATCGGCACTGCAGGGTCGACGCGGTGCTGGTAGAGGAGATCGATGCGGTCGGTGCGCAGGCGCTTCAACATGCCCTCGACCACAATCTTGATGTGGTCCGAACGGCTGTTCAGGCCGGGCGCCGCTCGCCGGTCTCCTGATCGATGTTCCAGCCAAACTTGGTTGCGATCACGACCTCATTTCGGAACGGCTCCACGCCTTCGACCCGAGCCGGCGGCAGCCATCGCCAGCTTTCAGCCTCCTTCTGGAACGTCTGCGCTTCAGAGAATAAGACGACCGAAGTTGCGATCAACTGTCCGTCCGCGACAGGTGAAGACCGGCCCGCCGGCCGGCATCACGGCCGGACCGCCGGCGTCTCGACCAGCACGCCGCGGGCCCGCTCCATCAGATGGAGCTCCAGCTCGACGAGTTCGGGTGCGCTGAAGGCGAAGGGCTCGGCCCTCACCCCGATCATGCAGTTGCGCAGGCGCCGCTGCAGCGAACCGACCGTCTGCCACTCCAGTCGATAGAGCGGATAGCCGGTCGGATGGGCCTGCGGGATGACACTGCCGCCGAGCCGTTTGCCCCAATTGTCGTCGTGGCAGGAGGCGCAGGAGAGGTTGAGCTGGCCGATGCGGCTCTGGAACAGGCGCCGTCCGTTGTCGCGAAACGGCGCGAGCCGGGCGTCGGTCGCCGGTATGATTGGCATGCCGCGCGACTGATGCGCCACATAGGCCGTCAGGGCGAGCAAAGCGTCAGACTCCGGCGCTAACGGCTCGGCCTGCTGCCGTCCCGCTCGGCAGGAGTTGATACGCCCGGCAAGGTCGATCGGCCGTCCTATCGCCTCGTCAAAGGCCGGGTAGCGCGTGGCAACGCCGCGCATCGTCTGGGAAGCATCGCCATGGCAGCCGACGCAGGCGACATCCGCCCTGCCCCCCGCCTGTTGCCAGAGCTGCTCGCCCTGCAGCACCCACAGCATGCCGGGGTTGCTCGTGTCGTCGGCCTGCAGCGCCTGCGTCTCCGGCGTCATAAAGTCGAAACCGGAGCGCTTCGCGCTGTTTTCGATGCCGGCGGCAGAGACGATGCCGCAAATAGCGGCAACACCGAGGGCTGCTAGCCGCCAGGGCGTATGCATTAGTTCACCGTTATCATGGCGGACGCCGTCTGCGTCCTTCCTGTGTCGTCCGTCCAGGTGAAGTCGATCGTGCCGCTCGTCGTGGCGACGAGCGTGAAGGCAATGAACGGATTGGCCGACACCGCTGGAAAGAGATCGGCCGAAAACACCTCCTCGCCGTTGTAGGCGCAGGCGAAGCGGCGGATGATGTCGCGGGGGATGTTGGAGCCGTTCGGGCCGATACGATAGCCGGTTTCCATCGGATAGGCGATCATCGCCTTGATCTCGACGACCTCGCCCTGCCTGGCCGTTTTCGGCACATTGACGAGCGCGCGCGCCATTATGAGAGATCCTCGATGCAGGCGGCCAGCGTGACGATGGCGCTCGCCCGGCTCGACCAGAAGCTGCCGTCGCTCATCTCCGCAACGGCCACCACCACCTGAGAGGTCGCGAGCCGGATCCGCGTCGAGACGGTGGCGCGGCCCGTGCGCGGCCCGAGGTGGAAAACCGCGACATTCGCCTCCGGGTTCTTCTCGTTGAAGACCGCGATGCGTCGGACATGGTCGCCCGCGGTCATCGGGCTCTCGGCGGCGACCGTGATCCCGACCGCGTTGCCGTTCTCGACCAGGGGTGGCAGATCGAGCCGGATGCGGCCGTCGAGGACGTCGGCTCCCCCGGTGAAGGTCCGGATCGCGTCCTCGAGGCTCGGACGGGCAACAGCCCAGCGCGGCAGACTGATCACCAGCAGACCAGTCATGCCGGCCCGAAGAAACTGCCGCCGTCCGGCCAAGCCTCCGTGAACTCGAAGCGGGTCTTCGTGCATAATCACCCCTTCAGCGTGGTGAGGTAGGCGACGATATCCTCGATATCGGCGCCGCTCAGGATCGGCTTGCTGCGCCAGACGGTGGCGACACGCCGGCCTTGCTCATCCGCGACCCGATAGTAGGAAGGCATGATCGTGTTCGGCACGAGCCGCTTCATGTCGACCACGCGCAGCCGGATCTGGCCATCCGAAAGCCTTGCCCCGACGCCGGTCAGGTCGGGCGCCAGCATGCCGTGCAGATGCGCGTCGGGAAACGGGCCGCTGTGGCAGAGCGTGCAGAGGCTGCGCTGCCGGTCCGAGATCAGCGTGGCGCCGCGCGCCGGATCGCCCTTGCCGCCGACCAGAGGCTCCATGATCGCATCGCCGGTCACGACATAAGACCCCATCTCCTCGCCGGCACCGGGCGAGGCCGCAAGCTGCAATCCCATAAGAGCGAGGCAAGCCACCCTGCTCATCCGAACGCTTCACTGGTGATCGTTCGGAACCAGTCCTCCGCATAGGCCGCTTCCAGTTCGCGAACGGAGGGCTGTGCTTCGAGCGGGCTGGTGCCGCCCGCACCCTCCACCTCGGCAAGCAGGCCGTCGCGCGGCTGGTAGACGCCTGCGATCGAAATGCCGTAGTCGGGCGCGACCAGGCTGTAGCAGGTGTTGATGAGCTTCGGCTGCCCCGGCTGCCGCTCCCTGACCAGCGCGCTGACCGCCGCAGCGCAGGCTTTTGCCTGGGCGTTGGCGCTGAAGGCGGATTTCGGCATAGCCCCGCCGATCGCCGCGTCGCCGACGACGTGGATCGCCGGCTGCAGGCGGGACTCGAAGGTGACCGGGTCGATCGGACACCAGCCCGTCTGATCGGCGACGCCGGCCGACTGCGCGATCCCGCCCGCACGCTGCGGCGGGATCACGTTGGCGACATCCGCCTTGTGATTGCCGAACTCGGTCACCAGCGTCCTTGCCGCCGGGTCGACTTCCGTCACCCTGCCGCCCGAGGACAGTGGCACCCATTCGATCAAGCCGGGATAGAGCTCTTGCCAGGCCGCTTCGAACAGGCGCTGCTTCGAAAAGGCGTCCTTGGCGTCGAGGATGATCAGCTTGGAGCGTGGCTTGCTGGTCTTGAGGTAATGCGCGATCAGGCTTGCCCGCTCGTAGGGACCGGGCGGGCAGCGGAACGGATTGGCTGGCGCGGAGAGAACGACGACCCCACCGTCCGGCATCGCCGCGAGCTGGTCGCGCAGCAGCAGCGTCTGCGGCCCCGCCTTCCAGGCATGCGGCATGATCGCCCCTGCCGCCTCGTCGTAGCCCGGCAAAGCGTCGAAGCGCAGGTCGACGCCCGGCGCCAGCACCAGTCTGACGTAGCCGATGTCCGTACCATCCTCCAGCCGAACGCGCCGGCGCTCAGCATCAACGGCGACAGCGCGCTTGCGAATGAGGCCGATGTCGCCGAATCGGTCATAATCGAAGGTCTGCGCCTCGATGCCACGCAGCCCTGCAACAACGGCATTGCTGAACGGGCAGGCCAGATAGGCTGTCTCTGGCTCGATCAGCGTCACGGCAAGGTCGCGATCCAGCCGTTTCAGCGCGCGGGCGCAGCTCGCCCCGGCAAAGCCGCCGCCGACGACGATCACGCGGGGCTGCGCCTGTGCGCGCACCTGCGGCGCGGCCAGCGTCGCCGCGCCACCGATCAGGGCTCTACGGCTGGGCATGGCGTGCCGCCTCCGGTTTAGCGAGCCATTCGGCGATGGCGCGCGTCTCCTCCTGGGTAAATCCCCTGGCGATGCGGTCCATGACCGTCGCCTTGCGCTCACCGGAACGGAAGGCTTGCATCTGGGCAATGATGTCGTCGGCCGCATGGCCGTCGAGCGAGGGGATGGCTGAGCCGAGCGCCGCCGGCCCGTGACAGCCGGTGCACGCCGTCGCACCAGGCGCCGCGTCGGCCCGCGCCGACGCGCTGGCCACGAGCCCCGCAAGCAGAACGGGCACGAACGATCGCCTGCCGCGCCTGTTCTTCGAGCGCCTCATGTC
>NZ_RZSX01000053.1:0-14191 GCF_004023105.1 Mesorhizobium sp. M5C.F.Ca.IN.020.32.2.1
TATCCAACCAGGCGGAGTGTTGTATGCTTGGCCTGCGAACAGACGCTTGTTTTCGGGATTGCCAGTAAGAGGTTTTTCATTCAGCCGATGTTGTTCTTTGAGTGCGTCGGCTGGATCGGTAATATGCTCTTTCAGCAGCCGGAATGTGTATGATCGTTTGGCCACAACGTACCCCCCACAAGTAGCGCCGACTATAATAGATGTTTGTTGCCAACTGCTTTCACGCCCAAAACGTGGGAGTCAGTATGCGTAGCACTGGCTTTGGGGCGCACCAAGGCTGATCCTTGTAAGCGCGTCGCACGAGCGACTGCTTTCCGGAAGCCTTCGATCTGATCCTAATGAACGAAAGGGGCGCGCAAAGCAGTCGTTGAAAAGAGCGCGGCGAGAGCGACTCGAGTGGGGGGCAATTTGCGACCCTTCATGATGCGACGCGATATGCGAACGGCACTGGTGCGACACATGTAGGGAACGCTTGAAGCGGTCGCCGGCTACCAGCGATCCTCACGCGCTTCTTCCCGTTCTGTTCACTCTGGAGAACGCTTGAAGCGCTCCGATGACTCGAACACCCCCGATCGGTTCTTAGGTTGGACATACCCGTCTACACGCCCTCCCTTGCCGATGCGGCGCTTCGCGGTTCTGGATGGAACTTCGGGCAGCAGCGGAGGAACGAAAACAGAAGAGAACAAGAATCTACGTGTGCGATTTCTGCACACGACTGACCGTAAGTTGTTGATATGTATGATTAAACTGCGCCATCCATCACTGATCGTGTTCGATTGCATCGATGTTTGCGGCGGCACTTCGATCGATCGAGCTTCGCAAGTTGACGCCAAAGGGCGGTCTGACCCGAACCCTACTCCGCCTATGTGGCGCCTCCAGTATCCGTTTTCCGCACACCGACGCGGATCGGCTTTCACGGACGCGAATAGCGGAGTTACTTGTGTTCGTGCGGAAGCGTGAGGCACCACGCGCGGGCGGCTAAGGCCGTGATCCGACGTGAAGCTCCACATTGGACAATCAACCCCTGGTCGGCGACACGGCTTGGCCGTCGCTGCCGATGGAGGCAGTCATGGCAGATAGCAAATTCCTCACTCCGGAAGAGGTAGCTGAGCGCTACCGGGGCGGCGTGTCCGTCGGAACTCTCCGGAATTGGCGCGCAATGCGCCTCGGCCCCTCCTTCGTCAAAGTCGGCAAGACCGTGCTTTATCCTATCGACGAGCTTGAAGCCTGGGACGAGAAGAATAGAGTGCAGTGCCGTGCATCCAAATGATTGGGGGAGCGCATGGATGATCAAGCGTAATGGTCCTGATCGTGCACGACTAACCGACCCCAATATCCGGCACCAATGCTCAACATTTTTCGGATTTCTCTTGTAAAAACAAGTGTTTATGCTCGCACGTGGCGTGGTGCACAATCATCCGTCAGGGGATCCGACGCCGTCGCGCGCCGACATCGAGATGACCAAGATGGTCATCGAGACGGCCAAACCGCTCGGCATTGCCGTCCACGATCACATCATCATCGGCAAGAAGGGTCATGCCAGCATGAAGGGCCTGCTGCTGATCTGACGCCCGATCCGAGCATGCATCGGCTTCTTGTCGAAAGCGTACGGTCTCGTGTCAAGAAATACCTCCAGGCAGAGAGGGGCGCGCAGCGAGAGCACGGCTACCAACCGCCATCGCGAGCGCGACGACAATCAGAACCGCCGCGACTGCGAACGTGATCCGCATGCCGGCGGCAACGGCCTCGGGGCGCGCCGTTGCGATGTCGATCGTCACTGAGGCGAATGCGAACACGGCGCCCATGGCGGATGCACCGGTGATGAGCCCGAGATTGCGCGACAAATTGAGCAAGCCGGAAATGACGCCCCGCTGGTCCGGGCGGATATCCGACATGACGGCGGTGTTGTTGGCCGTTTGGAACAGCGCATAGCCTGATGTGACGATTGCGATCGGAGCGATGTAGCCAGGGATGCCTGATATTGTCGGCATCATAGATAGAATGAGGCAACCGGCCGCTATCGCGATGAGCCCAATGATGGTCATCCGCCCAGCGCCAAAACGGTCCGCTATGCGACCAGCTGGCACGCCGGTCAGCGCGGCGACAAGCGGACCGACCGACATGACGACGCCAACAAGAGCCGCGTCGAGCCCGAGCGCACGAGACAGATAGAACGGCCCGACCACCAGTGTCGCCATCATCACCGTCGCGACGAGTGCGCTCGTGGCGAGGCTCATACTCAGCGTCGCATTGCGGAATGCGGCCAATCGGATCAAAGGTGATGCCACCCTCGCCTCCACAAGCACAAAGAAGCCGGCTCCGAAAACGGCTGCGACCAACAGAGCCATGTTGAGCGGACCAAAACTGCCACGCCCGAACGTCATCGCGAGCGCATAGGCGCCAAGCGCCAAGGCAAGCAGCAGCGTGCCCACAACGTCGAAGCCGGCCCGATCCGTCTTCGATCCCCGGCGATCAGCCGGCAGGTAGCGATAGGCGAGAACAAGGGCCAGCAAACCCAATGGCACGTTGACAAGGAAGATCGCCCGCCAGCCGGATCCGGCAATCAGAAGGCCCCCGAGCGACGGACCGAGAGCGGTGCCGATCGCCGACATCGTTCCGAGCAGCCCCATAGCGCTGCCGGTCCTTGCCTTCGGAACCGTATCACCGACGAAAGCCATGGTGAGGGCCATCATGATGGCCGCCCCCAAGCCCTGCGCCGCCCGCGCGGCGATCAGCAGCCAGAGCGTCGGCGCGACACCACATAGGACCGAAGCCGTCGTGAACAGGAACAGTCCGGCCAGCAACAGCCGCCGGCGACCGATGAGGTCACCGAGCCGTCCAACGCTGACGATCAGGGTGGTCACGGCGAGGAGATAAGCCAGCACGATCCACTGGACTTCCTGGAACGAGGCGTCGAACGCCTGCGCCAAGGTCGGCAAGGCAACATTGGCGATGCTGATGCCGAGTGAGGACAGCAACATTGACAGCGAAGGGCC
This sequence comes from Mesorhizobium sp. M5C.F.Ca.IN.020.32.2.1, assembly GCF_004023105.1. Taxonomy (NCBI): domain Bacteria; kingdom Pseudomonadati; phylum Pseudomonadota; class Alphaproteobacteria; order Hyphomicrobiales; family Phyllobacteriaceae; genus Mesorhizobium; species Mesorhizobium sp. M5C.F.Ca.IN.020.32.2.1. Next base: position 2,997 of record NZ_RZSX01000053.1, read on the forward strand.
GGCAAGCGCCCACCGAACCGAAGGTGCTCGTTCCACATTTCCGGCGACTGCCCGTCCTGCATCGATTGCCTTCAATATGAACTCCGTTTTCTGGCGGCTCCGGAAACGGAGCTGGCAGACACGTAGTCCTTTGCTTGACATGGCTGAAGACGCATCGTTTGCACTTAATCATTGCGTTTGACGCTATGTCAGATCGTGCCAACCATGCTACGATCCATCTATGCCGCATCCCGATCTCAATCTGCTCGTCACCCTCGATGTGCTGCTGACGGAAGGCAGTGTGGCACGCGCCGCCAAGAGGCTGCGGCTTAGCCCGTCGGCGATGAGCCGGGCGCTGGCGCGATTGCGTGAGACGATCGGCGATCCGCTGTTGGTCAGGGCCGGACGCAGCCTTGTTCCCACACCCCGGGCCCTCGAGCTCCGCGAGCGCGTCGGTCAGCTTGTGGAGGACGCCGAAGCCGTTCTGCGTCCTGTTGAGATGCTCGATCTGAAACGGCTTGTGCGAACCTTCACACTCAGAAACCAGGACGGCTTTGTTGAGAATTTCGGACCTGATCTCATTGCGCGCGTCGGCGAACAAGCACCGGGCGTGCGGCTGCGTTTCGTACTGAAGCCGGACAAGGACAGCACGCCCCTGCGCGACGGCAGCGCAGACCTGGAAACCGGCGACGTCGGAAAGGTGACGGGGCCAGAGGTGCGCGCGCAAGCGCTGTTCCGTGATCGTTTCGTCGGCGTCGTGCGGATGGGGCATCCCTTACGCGAGTTGACGATCACCCCTGCCCGTTATGCGGCCGGCCGGCACATCCTCCTCTCCCGTCGCGGGCTCGACAGGGGACCGATCGACCACGCGCTTGAGCCGCTAGGGTTGAAACGAGAGATCGTGACGGTCGTCGGCGGTTTTTCGGAAGCTCTGGCTCTGGCGCGCGCCTCGGACCTGATCGCCAGCGTTCCCGAACGATATACGGGGAACCTGCGCGACGGAATGTACTGTTTCCCTCTCCCGGTTCCCCTGCCAGAAATCACGGTTTCACTTTTGTGGCACCCGCGGCTCGATGCCGATCCGGCGCACCGCTGGCTGCGCGGGTGCGTTCGAGACGTTTGCGCCGGAATAACTCACTGGGTTTCTTAGTGGGTTGAGGCGAGCGCTGCTGATCCCGATCACGGCAACTCGGTGTTGCAGGTGCCGGCGATCTGGCCGACCGCCTCGCTGAACCCGGCTAGGTCGAAATCGGCCTCGCCTCGCCCCGACAGCAGCCCGAACCGCCAGGACAGTTGGAGCCGGTCTGCGGAAACCAATCGCCTGATCCCGTCGGCACCATCCCGAACCAGCCTCCTCCCCCGCGCGCCGACCGACCAGCTTTCGTTGACCTTGCTGGCCTTGTCGACGGTCACCGACACGGTGATGGTCCGGCTGGCGGAGACGGCATCGTTCAACTGCAGCCATTCGCTCCAGCGCGGTTCGCCATTCGCCCGACAGGCAATGGTCAGGATCGGGCTGTAGCTTAAGGTGCCGCCGCCCGTGATGAGCTTGTTGGTAGCATGGAGCGAGGCAGTGACCAGGCCATCGCTGCCGGTGTCGAACCGCCAATTGTCAAGGACGCTGTCGGCCTGGGCGATACCGCAGACTGAGGTGAAGAGGAACGCTGTGGCGACCGCGCCTCCGATGCCGACGAATAATTTCAACGATCCCTCCAACGACCCTGCACTTTGCAACTCGGCGCAGATAATGATCAAAACATCGTATCGCCAGCCGCCAACCGCTGCTTGGGCGCGAATCTCTCGCTTATCGCATCGGCCCGAGAATCGGGATCGATTCTCGGACGCACGATTCGTAGATAGTGAAAATTCGTTCAGAGTTTCTGCGTCCAAGTGGCCGCACGTCGCTTTAAGGCGACTATGAAAAAGGATGCATTGAGGGCGGCCTTTCACAATTCGGCGGAACCCGTGTTGTTCGGCGCCCTTGGCGGGCTTTTTTCTTCGCCGCAACCTTCTTCTTCTTAGGTTCTTCCACATCATCGCCATTGCGTTTTCGGCTGACCGGAAGACCGCACTAGAATTTCGACGGGAAATCGAGCTATGATGCATTTGGCATTTCCCGGGGCGGCTTCGCGCCCTTGGAATGCCGGGAGGAAACGGGATATGGCCATCGCGCTTGTACTCGTTTTGGTAGTTGTGGGCTCAGTGTTGTTTCACTTCCTGAGCCCATGGTGGTGGACGCCGATTGCCTCTAACTGGGACTATATCGACAACACCATCATCATCACCTTCTGGATCACCGGCGTCGTCTTCGCCGCCGTCGTCCTATTCATGGCCTATTGCGTCTTCCGCTTCCGTCATCGGGAAGGGAACCAGGCGGCATACGAACCCGAGAACAAGCGGCTCGAATGGTGGCTGACGATCGTCACCGCAATCGGGGTCACGGCCATGCTGGTTCCCGGCCTGTTCGTCTGGAACCAGTTCGTCAGCGTCCCAAGCGACGCAACAGTGGTCGAAGTCGTCGGCCAGCAATGGCAATGGAGTTTCCGCTTGCCCGGCAAGGACGGCAAGCTCGGCACATCCGACACCCGCAACGTCAGCCCTGAAAATCCCTTAGGCGTGAACGCCAGTGATGCCAACGGCCAGGACGATGTCGTCGTCGAAGCCGCCGATCTGCATCTGCCGGTCGGCAAGCCGGTCAAGATGCTGCTCCGCTCGATTGACGTGCTGCATGATTTCTATGTCCCTGAATTCCGCGCCAAGATGGACATGATCCCGGGCTCGGTCACCTATTTCTGGTTCACCCCGACCAAGACCGGAACCTTCCAGGTCCTGTGCGCCGAACTTTGCGGCCAGGGGCACCCGTTGATGAATGGCGTGGTCATGGTCGACACGCAGGAAGATTATCTGGCGTGGCTCGGCGAACAGCAGACTTTCGCGCAATTGTCGGCCCCCCAGCAGGTGGGCTCGGCAGAGTAGACGCCGGGAAGACGGCGACGTGGGTTGAAATTGCGGTAGGGCTCGAAACTGTCGAGCCTGGTCGAAAAGGGCACGGAGTGTTCTTATGGTCGATATCACACCTGCAGATGCGGTACCGCCGGCCGAAGTCGCGGAGATGGAACTTTACCATCCGCACAGCTGGTGGACGAAATACGTCTTTTCGCAGGATGCCAAGGTCATCGCCATCCAGTATTCGGCGACGGCCACGGCAATCGGCCTGGTGGCGCTGGTGCTGTCCTGGTTGATGCGGCTGCAGCTCGGCTTCCCCGGTACGTTCGACTTCATCAGCCCCGAAGCCTACTACCAGTTCATCACCATGCATGGCATGATCATGGTGATCTATCTGCTCACGGCACTGTTCCTGGGCGGCTTCGGCAACTACCTGATCCCGCTGATGGTCGGCGCGCGCGACATGGTCTTTCCCTATGTCAACATGCTGAGCTACTGGATCTACCTGCTCGCCGTGCTGGTTTTGGCGTCGAGCTTCTTTGCGCCCGGCGGACCGACCGGCGCCGGCTGGACGCTCTACCCGCCGCAGGCGATCATGACCGGCACGCCAGGCGGCCAGGACTGGGGCATCATCCTGATGCTCGTCTCGCTGATCTTGTTCATCATCGGCTTCACGATGGGCGGCTTGAACTACGTCGTGACGGTGCTGCAGGCCCGCACACGCGGCATGACGCTGATGCGCCTGCCGCTGACCGTCTGGGGTATCTTCACCGCCACTGTCATGGCGCTGCTCGCCTTCCCGGCGCTGTTTGTCGCCTGCGTGATGATGCTGTTCGACCGTGCGCTCGGCACCAGCTTCTTCATGCCGGCCATCGTCGAGATGGGCGAGCAATTGCAGCACGGCGGCGGCAGCCCGATCCTTTTCCAGCATCTGTTCTGGTTCTTCGGCCATCCCGAGGTCTACATCGTGGCGCTGCCGGCCTTCGGCATCGTGTCCGATCTGATCAGCACCCATGCGCGCAAGAACATCTTCGGCTACCGGATGATGGTCTGGGCCATCGTCGGCATCGGCGCGCTGAGTTTCGTGGTCTGGGCGCACCACATGTATGTCAGCGGCATGCATCCCTATTTCGGCTTCTTCTTCGCCACCACGACTTTGATCATTGCCGTCCCGACCGCGATCAAGGTCTACAATTGGGTGCTGACGCTGTGGCGCGGCGACATCCACCTCACCGTCCCGATGCTTTTTGCCCTGGCCTTCATCGTCACCTTCGTCAATGGCGGGCTGACCGGACTGTTTCTCGGCAACGTCGTCGTCGACGTTCCGCTGTCGGACACGATGTTCGTCGTTGCTCATTTCCACATGGTCATGGGCGTCGCTCCGATTCTGGTGATCTTCGGGGCGATCTATCACTGGTACCCGAAGGTCACCGGCCGGATGCTGAACGAGGCGATGGGCCAGTTCCATTTCTGGGTCACCTTCCTCGGTGCCTATCTGATTTTCTTTCCCATGCACTACATCGGCCTGATGGGCGTGCCGCGCCGCTACCACGAACTGACCGCCACGACGGTGATGACCGAATCGGCCCACGATCTGAACGCGTTCATCAGCATCATGGCGTTCCTCGTCGGCTTTGCCCAAATCGTGTTCCTGTTCAATCTGATCTGGAGCATTCGCCACGGCCGCGAGGCCGGCGGCAATCCATGGCGCGCCACGACACTCGAATGGCAAACGCCGGAAACACCGCCCGCCCATGGCAATTTCGGCAAGGAACTGCCGATCGTCTATCGCTGGGCCTATGACTACAGCGTGCCGGGCGCCAAGGAGGATTTTATCCCGCAAAACATGCCGGGCTCCTTCGAATCCTCCAGGGAGCCGGCATGAGCGTCATTCTGGTCTTCCTCCTCGTGATCGCCGGCTTTGCCGGATGGTGGCTTTCCCACCAGCGGCTGATGGCCAAGCCATGGCTCGAGCAAGGTGTCATCGGTGATATTATCGGCCAGGAAGGATCGGCGTTGCCGACCGCCAAGATCGGCCTCGGCGTCTTCCTCGCCGTCGTCGGCTGCCTGTTTGCACTCTTCACCAGCGCTTATTTCATGCGCATGGCGCTGTCGGACTGGCAGGCGCTGCCGTTGCCGCGCGTGCTCTGGTTCAACACCGGCGTGCTGGTCCTGAGCAGCATCGCGCTGCAGTGCGCCTCGGTCGCTGCGCGCCGGGGCCAAATCGACACGGTCAGGCTCGGCCTCATCACGGCCGGGCTCACCGCGCTTGCCTTCCTGATCGGACAGCTTGTGGCATGGCGGGAACTGACCGCCGACGGCTACTTGCTGACCGCCAATCCGGCCAATAGTTTTTTCTACCTGATAACCGGGATGCATGGCCTGCACATCCTGGGAGGGCTGGTGGGTCTGAGCCGAACAACTGCCGGCGCCTGGAACGGAGCACGGCCGGAGCGGCTTCGCCTCAGCGTCGAATTGTGCGCCATGTACTGGCATTTCCTGCTTTTCGTCTGGCTCGCCATTTTCGCGCTTCTGGCCGGCTGGGCCGCGACTTTCATCGAGATTTGCCGACAGTTGCTGACCTAGGAGGGCCGGACGGATGGCAGACACGACACTGACGCATACTGGCCAAGCACAGCCGCGGCCGGCGGGCTTGCAAGGCATCGCCGCCGACTGGTCTTCGGATCAGCGCGCGTTCAAAAACGTGTCCTGGGGCAAGGCCATGATGTGGATCTTCCTGCTCAGCGACACCTTCATCTTCGGCTGCTTTCTGCTCTCCTACATGACCGCGCGCATGTCTACCCGAGTGCCGTGGCCCAATCCGAGCGAGGTCTTTGCCCTTCACATTGGCGGCTCGAATATTCCACTGATCCTTATCGCCATCATGACCTTCGTGCTGATCTCGAGCAGCGGAACGATGGCCATGGCGGTGAATTTCGGCTATCGCCACGACCGCCGCAAGACTGCGATCCTCATGCTTTTGACCGCAGCGCTGGGCGCGACCTTCGTCGGCATGCAGGCCTTCGAATGGACCAAGCTGATCACCGAAGGGGTACGGCCCTGGGGCAATCCGTGGGGTGCGGCGCAGTTCGGATCATCCTTCTTCATGATCACCGGCTTTCACGGCACCCATGTGACGTTCGGGGTGATCTTCCTGATCATCGTGGCGCGAAAGGTCTGGCGCGGCGATTACGACACGGGACGGCCTGGTTTCTTCACCAGCCGCAAGGGCCGCTACGAGCACGTCGAGATCATGGGGCTCTACTGGCATTTCGTCGACCTGGTCTGGGTATTCATTTTCGCATTCTTCTATCTTTGGTGAGAAGCAGCATCTTTGAGAGGCAGATATGGCTGAGGCAACCGCAAACGGCCTGGCGCAACACACGCTTCACGGAGCTCAAGCGCATGATCCGGCGGCAATCGGCACCGCCCCCGCGGAAGTTCATCAGGAGCACCCGATCAAGCTCTATCTGGTGGTCTGGGCATGGCTGTTCATCCTCAGCGCCTGCTCCTATCTGGTCGATTATGTCGGCCTCCAAGGCTATCTCAGATGGTCGCTGATCCTGATCTTCATGATGCTAAAGGCCGGGCTCATTGTCGCGGTCTTCATGCACATGGCCTGGGAACGGCTAGCGCTGACATATGCGATCATATTGCCGCCGATATTGGTGCTGGTGTTCGTGGCAATGATGGTCTTCGAATCGGATTACACGCTTCTCACCCGGACGGTGTTTTTTGGGGCCGAGCCCTGACGCGCATCCGGGTACAGGGCTTCGGCAGCATGTCCATCAAGAGCCGGAGATGCCATTTGCGGCCCGCTCTGCGTTGCCTTGAAACAATCGACAGCTGGCCCATTTTTGTTGGTAGGGAAACGACAGAAGCAAAATGATTGTCCTCGTTTCCACATGCGTCGCGAACTCCAGCGAGGGAGGCTCAAGATGACGATCGCAAACAGACTGAAGGACTTTATCGACGAGAAAGGAATTTCCTACGACACCGTCGAGCACCACCGCACCTCGACAAGCAGGCAGTCCGCAATAGCGGCGCATGTGCCCGGCAGCATAATGGCCAAATCGGTGGTCGTTCACCACGACGGTGGCTATGCGCTGGCCGTGGTGCCCAGCACGCACAGGATCGAGCTCGGCACGTTGCAGGACGTCATGGACCAGCGCATCGGACTCGCCTCCGAAGATGAGGTGGTTTCGCTCTTCGAGGATTGCGACACCGGCGCCATCCCGCCGATCGGCGCGGCCTACGATGTGCCGGTGATCCTCGATGAAAGCCTAGGCAATGCCGCTGACATCTATTTCGAGGGCGGTGACCACAGGACGCTCGTGCATGTCAGCGGCAAGGATTTCCGCAACCTGACCAGCGATGCACAACAAGCCCGCTTTAGCTACCCGGCTTACTGAAGGCTCAGCCCTTGCCGTACCGGCGCGCTCGCCGGTGCGGCAAGGCAGGATTTTTTCAGCTCGCCGGTTTGGTGGAAGCGGGCGATTCCACAACTTTGCGATAGACGTGCCAGGTGGCGTGACCGAGGATCGGCAGCACGACCGCCAACCCGGCAAACACCGGCAGCGAGCCTATGATCAGGGCGACGGCGACGATCAGGCCCCACACTGCCATCACGATCGGGTTCGCCAGGACCACACGCACCGAGGTGTGGATGGCTTCATAGGCGCCGACGTCGCGGTCGAGCAACAACGGGAACGCGACGACCGTGGTGCACAATACGACCGCGGCGAAGACGAAGCCGATGGCGTGGCCCAGGATAATCAGCGTCCAGCCGCGTCCGGTGGCGAATATTTCACTGATGAAGCTGGAGAGCGATTCCGGCGGGGCCGGGCCGAACACCTGCTGGTAAAATATCTGCGCGGTCAAAAGCCAGGCGATAAAGATCGCAAGCAGCATGATCCCGACCGCCGCGATGGCCGGCAGCGCCGGAGAATTCCTGACCTCGAAAGCGTGGCCCCAGGAGGCATCGAGTCCGGCTTCCCGCCTGCGGCTGATCTCATACAGCCCGATCGCCGCGAATGGACCGATCAGCGCAAAACCTGACACCAGCGGAAACAACAGCGGCAACGCATTGTTGCCCGACGTCCAGACAGCGAGCACGACGCCGACAAGCGGATAGATCAGGCAGAGGAAAACGATATGCGACGGTTTAACCATAAAATCGTCGACCCCTCGCTTGAGCGCGTCGAAAAGGTCGGAAACGCCGATCTTTCGAATTCTGGTGTGCTCCAGCGTCTCGCTGGCGCCTGCAATCACGTGAAAACTTGCCATGACCATTCCTCCAGACCAGGTCCGGTAAGGTCGCGATTCCACGGTGCTGCCGTTCAGCGTAACTGGCCACGCAAAACCGCGACCTGCACCATGGTCAACATACGCTCTTGCATGGGATTTGTCGCCGCCCTTTGTTTGAGGGACGGCTCCGGTGATCCGGCTAGCTCTAACGGCCTTTCTTCGATATTCTCCAAGCCGGGTTGAAGGGTGAAGGTCATGGATGGAAAGACCGTTCTCATGCTCGGCCTTGGCGTAGTTATTCTGCTGTTGCTGGGGTTCTGCGCAGTGCCAACGTGAGGTTTGAGCAGGTTCGGGGGCGGACCTCGTTCAGCAATCGCCGATTGGCCGTCTCAACCCGGCAAGCAATCTAAGAATCAGGATTCGATGCAACCACGAGTCAGGTCAATTTCCGGCTGACATGACGATACGCATTGCAATGGTATCGGCAAGCAGCACGGCAAAGATCGCGAAAAGATAGAAAATCGAATAGGCAAACAGCGCCTTTGCGCGTTTCATCTCCCACCCTTCAACCCACCTTTTGTCGATCAGAAGCTTCCAGGCATGCCAGATGAAACCCGCGCCCAATGCGGCCGAAGCGAGCCCGTACAATCCGCTCGCGAATCCAAAAGCCCAAGGGAGCACGCCGATTGGTGCCAGGATCAGTGAATAGACGAAGATTTGTTTTCTGGTCGAAGCCTGGCCGGCCACGTTCGGCATCATGGGAATGCCGGCGGCAGCATAGTCGCCGATCTTGAACAGCGCTAGCGCCCAGAAATGCGGCGGCGTCCAGAGGAAAATGATCAGAAACAGGATGAGACTTTCAGCCCCGACGGCGCCGGTGGCCGCCGCCCATCCGATCACCGGAGGAAGGGCACCCGCGGCGCCGCCTATGACAATATTCTGCGGCGTCGAGCGTTTCAGCCACATCGTGTAGATGACGACGTAGAAGAAGATGGTGAAGGCCAGCAGCGATGCGGCAAACCACCCCACCAGCACGCCGAGCGTCATGACCGAAAGCACGGAAAGCACCAGGCCAAAGCCGAGAGCTTCGCCTGGCATGACCCGGCCTGACGGGACCGGCCGCTTTGATGTGCGCGACATCAGCGCATCAACATCGGCATCGTACCACATGTTGAGTGCCCCGGCCGCTCCCGCTCCAACCGCAATTGCACCAATTGCAATCACGGCGATGACCGGATTCATCGCCCCAGGCGCCACCATCAGCCCGACGAAAGCGGTAAAAACAGCAAGCGCCATGACGCGTGGTTTCAGAAGCGCGAAGAAATCGCTGACTGTCGCTTCCGAGATGCGGATACCGGTATCCTTGAGGCCGCTTTCCCGAGCCGACATTTCAGGTGACCACCGATTGGGGCAGGCAATCTGGCCGGCCCATCGGCCGGCTGAAGAACCGGGTCATTTGGAGAATTGCTTCAGGTAGGCGATGACGTTGGCAAGGTCCTCGTCCTTCTTGAGGCCGGCAAACGCCATCTTCGTACCTTTGATCTTGGCCTTGGGATCGCGAAGATAGTCTGTCAGCGTGGCTTCGTCCCATTTGACGCCGGATGCACCCGCCTCGGTCATGGGTTTGGAGTACTTGAACCCCGGATGCGTGCCGGCCGTCCGGCCGATAACGCCGTTCAACGACGGACCGATCTTGTTCGTGTCCTTGTCCACGACGTGGCAGGCCTTGCATTTGGCGAAGACCTTCTCACCCGCGGCGGCATCCTGTGCCTGAGATTGGCTCGTGATAAACGTCGCAACGGACACGACGGCGAAAAACGCGATTGCACGCATGGCATTTCCTCCCGGATCGCCAAATCTGCCTTGGACGATCTGCGCGCGCAGACTTTCGCCGGCATGCGCCCCTTGCACGAACAGAGCGGAATATCCGCGTCCCCCGCATGGAATTGCGGCATCTACCTACCACAGAATCTGGCCGGCAGATAGAAGAAGTCGACCAGCCAGATTGCCCCCGAAGCGGCTCGAGCGGCGTCGGGGCGCGGTCGGAACGCATACCGGGTAAAGGCGTTAGACCAGCTACGGTTAAGCATCTGGAAGATCAAAGATTAGAGAAGCGTCCATGAACGACGGGAGCATCCTGGAGGTGCGCCACGGCACCTCTCACGATCGATGGCGACACGGTCTTTTACAGAGAGGCAGGCCCTGAAGCCGCGCCGGCGTTGCTGCTTCCGCATGGTTATCCCTGCTCATCCTTCCAATATCGCCGGCTGATGCCGGCGCTCGCCGATCGGTGGCGGACGGTTGCGCCAGACTTCCCCGGCTTTGGCTACAGTGGAACTCCCGATCCGGCACGGTTCGGTTATGATTTTGACGCTTACGCGACTTTTCTGGAGCGGTTCACCGACGCGCTGGGGCTCGGCAGCTACGCGCTGTGGCTGCACGACTACGGCTCGCAGATCGGCCTGCGGCACGCCATAGCGCATAGATCGCGGATCAGGGCCCTCATCATCCAGAATGGCGACATCTACGCGGATGCTCTTGGCCCCAAATACGAAACGATCCGACGTTTCTGGCGGGATCCTTCACCAGCGAACCGCGCGCCGCTCGAAAAGGCGGTGAGCGAGGACGGCTTTCGCGCCGAGTTCGTAGGCGAAGTCGATGACGACGTCGCTCGACGCGTCCCGCCCGATCTGTGGAAATTGCATTGGCCGCTGATGGATACGCCTGTGCGCCGTGCGCTTTCAGTCGGACTGATGGAGAAGCTCAAGGCTAATCTCGACTGGTTCCCTCGTTACCAGGGATACCTGCGCGAGCAGCGGCCGCCGGCATTGATCCTTTGGGGACCGAAGGACGAATACATGCCTGAGCCGGCAGCGCGCGCCTATCTGCGCGATCTCCCCGAGGCCGAGCTGCATTTGCTGAACGACGCCGGACACTGGCTGCTGGAGACCCATTTCGAGGTCGCCCTGCCGCTGGTGCGGCGGTTTCTCGGCGAGGTCCTGCATTAACCGCCCGCACAGAGG
>NZ_RZSX01000540.1:0-4479 GCF_004023105.1 Mesorhizobium sp. M5C.F.Ca.IN.020.32.2.1
GGCCAAGGACACGGGCATCGGCGCGAAAGACCACGTGCTGGAAATCGGTTGCGGCTGGGGCGGCTTTGCCGAATTCGCCGCACGCGAGATCGGCTGCCGCGTCACCGGGCTGACGATCAGCCGCGAGCAGCATGATTTCGCCAGAGAACGCGTCCATAAGGCTGGACTTGCCGACAAGATCGACATCAAGCTGCAGGACTACCGCGACGAAACCGGATCCTACGACCGCATCGCCTCGATCGAGATGTTCGAGGCGTCGGCGAAAAATACTGGCCTGTGTTTTTCCGCGAGATGAAGGATTGCCTGCGGCCTGGCGGCACCGCCGGCCTGCAGATCATCACCATCAACGAAAAGCCTACGACACCTATCGCGCCCGGCCGGATTTCATCCAGCGTTACGTCTTTCCCGGCGGCATGCTGCCGACGTCGTCGATCCTGAAACCGCCCGGCAAAGACCATGGACTTGCTCATCTGGGCGAGCGCATTTTCCCGGACGACTATGCCGGCACACTCGCCGAATGGCGCCACCGCTTCTGGGCGTCCTGGGAAAAGATCGTCCCGCTCGGTTTCGACCGCTTCTAGCAGCTCTGAGAATTTTACCTGCACTACTGCGAAGCCGGCTTCCGCGCCAGCTAGATCGATGTCCGGCAGGTGGTTTACACGGCTTAGGGTTTTCTCCTGTTCGACATATCAGACTTCAACGACGTGCCAGCCTTCAACAGCGCGTGCCAAGTCCTGCCCGAAGCAAGCGAGTCCATCAGGAACAGATGACGTGAATGAATGTGCGGGGCGGAGACATCAGCTCCTGTCGTCGCCTTGGGTGATCAGCCGCGCGCTGCGCTGACCGGTCACGTAGATCCATAGCCAGCTCAGCGAAACCGCAAGCCGGTTACGGAAGCCGATCAGGAAATAGATGTGCGCGAGGCCCCACAGCCACCAGGCCAGCCGGCCGGTGAGCTTGATCCAGCCGAAATCGATCGCGGCAGCGCGCTTACCGATCGTCGCCAGATCGCCGTCATGCTTGTAGCGGAAAGGGCGCGGGCTTGCGTCGCCGGCCAGCCGGGCCTTGATCGTCGCGGCGACATGCCGGCCCTGCTGCTTGGCGGCGGGTGCTACGCCGGGCACCATGCGGCCATCTGGCCGCAGGACGTGTGCGGCGTCGCCGACGACGAAAATCTCCGGGCTGCCCGGCACGGTCAGACCGGGCTCGACCAGCACCCTGCCCGCAGGGTCCGCTGCCGCCCCCAGCCATTCGGCGGCCGGCGAAGCGGCGACGCCTGCTGCCCACAGGATAGTCCTGGCCGGCAGCTGCGTGTCGCCGAAGACGACACCCTCGGCGTCGCAGCGTGTAACGGGCCGACCGAGTTCGACCGTCACCCCGAGCCGCTCGAGCGCCTTGCTGGCATAGTCGGAAAGTTCCGGCGCGAAATTGGGAAGGATGCGGTCACCGGCCTCAATCAGCACCACGCGCGTCAGCCGCGTATCGAAGTTGCGGAACTCGCCGCGCAGCATGTCGTGCGCCAGTTCAACAATGGTCCCGGCCAGTTCCACGCCGGTCGGTCCGCCACCAACGATCGCCAGCGTCAACAGCGCTTGGCGCTTGGCGGGATCGGTCTCCCGCTCGGCCTGCTCGAAGGTGAGCAGAATGCGCCGCCGAATGGTGGTGGCGTCCTCCAGCGTCTTCAGCCCCGGTGCGAAAGGCTCCCATTCGTCATGGCCGAAATAGGCGTGGCGGGCGCCGGTGGCCAGCAGCAGCGTATCGTAGGCGACCGCGCCGCCATCATCGAACAGCACGCGTTTGCCGATGCGGTCGACGCCGGCGACGGTGGCGAGCAGCGTCGTCACGTCCTTGCGCTTGCGCAGGAGATGGCGGATTGGCCAGGCGACTTCCGAGGTCGCCAGCGCTGTGGTCGCCACCTGGTAGAGCAGCGGCTGGAAGAGATGATGGTTGCGCTTGTCTATCATGGTGATGCGCACCGGCGCACCGTCAAGCGCGCGGGTAAATTCGAGCCCCCCAAAGCCCGCCCCGACGACGACGACATGGTGACTGGATTCCTTCATCTCATTCACTCCGGGAGAGCAGGTTGGCCGGGAGAGCAGGCTAGCCGGGAGAGCAGGCTTGAGACCAATTTCGCCAAGGCTGATGTAGATACTTTTGTGCACCGCAACAACATCCGACTTGCTGACTGCCCGCCGTAAGATGTCGCGAATGTACATGCTCTATCCTGCCGCCGAGTATAATTTCATTGAAAACTGACGACAGGAGTGGAGTTTGAATAGGGATCATGACGACTGTCCGGGTCAATATTCCTCGCCGCCTTGCTTCATGCATGAGCTCGACCCGGAATCCCGGACGCCCCTATCCGATTGGACCGACGTGAAACGATGGCGCAAGGCCGAGCGCGAGCGGCTGATTGCGGCGCGCCTCGCTATCTCGGCTGACGCGCGGGCGGCAATGTCGCAGCGCATCGGCGAAAGCCTCGACACGTTGATCGGCGACATCGCCGGCCGCATGGTCAGCCTCTACTGGCCGTTCCGGGGCGAGCCGGATCTGCGCCCATGGATGGCTTCCGTCAATGAGCGCGGCGGCCGGACCGCACTGCCTGTTGTCGTCGAGAAAGGCCAGCCTCTTGTCTTTCGCGCTTACGCACCGGGCGACCGGCTGGAGAAGGGCGTCTGGAACATTCCGATCCCTGCTGAAGGCGACCCGGTGCTGCCCGAGGTCGTCATTTCACCGATCGTCGGCATCGATCCGAGACAGTACCGGCTGGGCTATGGCGGTGGCTTCTTCGACCGCACACTGGCGGCGATGCCGTTCAAGCCGCTGGTCATCGGTGTCGGCTACGAACTGCAGCGCATCGCTACCATCTACCCGCAGCCGCATGACATCCCGATGGACCGGGTGGTGACGGAGGCGTTCAAGGCCTAGGCCAGTTCCGGCTTCATCCCCACCGCCGTCCGGTCGACGATCTCGCGCAAGGCGAAGGATGAATTGATCTTCGTCACATGCGGCATCGCCGACAGCCATTCCTTATGGATGCGCTCATAGTCGACGAGGTCTTTTGCCGCGATGCGCAAGATATAATCGTATTCGCCCGACATCAGGTGGCAGGACAGGACATTCGGGCAGCGCTTTATCGCCGCCTCGAAATCCGACAGCGTCTTCTCGAATTGCCCCGACAGCGATATATGCACGATCGCCGTCATCTGGTGGCCAAGAGCGGCATTGGAAAGCCGGGCGTGATAGCCGCGGATGGTTCCGGATTTCTCCAGGTTGGCCAGTCGCCGCGAGCAGGCCGACTGCGACAGGCCGACTTTCTCGGCAAGCGCCGCGTTGGGTATCCGCCCATCCTTCTGCAACGTTTCGAGAATGGCGATATCGATCCTGTCGAGCGGCATTTTCCGGGATTCCTGCGACAATCCAGCTATTTTGCGCAACGATTATCGAGCCGTGCCCTTCTGCGCAAGCGCATTCGCAAACACTTACGGGACGATTCGTGGTTCACTATCTCTAAACAGGGAACATGCCTCAAAAGGGCCGGATCAGGAGGAGAAGAAGATGCGCGTCGGCTGCCCCCGGGAAATCAAGAACCACGAATACCGCGTCGGCCTGACGCCGGGCTCGGTCCGCGAATATGTCGCGCATGGCCACGACGTGCTGGTCGAGAGCGGCGCCGGCGCCGGCATCGGCGCCGACGACAACGCCTATCGCGCAGCCGGCGCCACCATCGCCAAGACGGCCGCCGACGTGTTTGCCAAGTCCGACATGATCGTCAAGGTCAAGGAGCCGCAACCCGACGAATGGGTTCAGCTCCGTGACGGCCAGATCCTCTACACCTATCTCCATCTCGCGCCGGATCCGGAGCAGACCAAGGGCCTGCTGGCCTCGGGCGTGACCGCCATCGCCTACGAGACCGTCACCGACGACCGCGGCGGCCTGCCGCTGCTTGCGCCGATGTCGGAAGTCGCCGGCCGCCTGTCGATCCAGGCCGGCGCCACCGCGCTGCAGAAGGCCAATGGCGGTCGCGGCGTGCTGCTCGGCGGCGTGCCCGGCGTGCTGCCCGGCAAGGTCACTGTGCTCGGCGGCGGCGTCGTCGGTCTGCATGCCGCCCGGATGGCGGTCGGCCTTGGCGCCGACGTCACCATCATCGACCGCTCGATCCCGCGCCTGCGCCAGCTCGACGACATCTTCGGCGGCCGCGTCCACACCCGCTACTCGACTGTCGAGGCGCTGGAAGAGGAATGTTTTTCGGCCGACATCGTCGTCGGCGCCGTGCTGATTCCAGGTGCCGCCGCGCCGAAGCTCGTTTCCCGCGAGATGCTGTCGGGCATGAAGAAAGGTTCGGTGCTGGTCGACGTCGCCATCGACCAGGGCGGCTGCTTCGAGACCTCGCACGCCACAACTCATGCCGTGCCGACCTATGAGGTCGACGGCGTCATTCACTATTGCGTCGCCAATATGCCGGGTGCAGTGCCGGTC
>NZ_RZSX01000541.1:0-4450 GCF_004023105.1 Mesorhizobium sp. M5C.F.Ca.IN.020.32.2.1
GTTCTGCGCGCGACCTTCGCGATACTCACGGTCCGCATTGATGAATAGCACCTTGCCCTTGCGTTCGTCCGGCTTGCCGCCTGGATGACGCATCACGAGCACGCAAGCCGGGATGCCCGTTCCATAAAAGAGGTTCTGAGGCAGTCCGATGACCGCCTCGATGCAGTCCTCTTTGAGCAACGCGAGCCTGATCTTCTTCTCTTCTCCACCGCGGAACAGGACGCCGTGCGGCATCACCACCGCCATCTTCCCGCTCTGCTTGAGGCTCGCCAGCATGTGCTGGGCGAACATGAGATCGGCCTTCTTGCCGGTCGTCGGGCACCAGCCGAAGCGGAAGCGGTCGCCGAATTGGATGCCGCGCTTGGTGTAGTTCTGGCTGAACGGCGGATTGGCGATCACTCGGTCGAAGCGCATCAGGCGCCCGTCCTCGATGTGCTTTGGTTCGAGCAGCGTGTCGCCGTTCCGGATGTCGGCGTCGGGGATGCCATGCAGCAGCAGGTTCATCCGGCAGATCGCCCAAACGGCCCCGTTGTCTTCCTGACCGTAGAGACGAAGGCGCGGCCCGCCGTGCTGCAGGGCGTGCTCATTCCCCTGGTTCAGCATGCCGCCACTGCCGCAAGTTGGGTCGTAAAGCGAAGTGCCGCCCTGCGGGTCGAGGATCCGCACCATGAGCTGCACGACACCTCTCGGGGTGTAGAACTCGCCGGCCTTCTTTCCGGCCGAATCGGCGAACTCGCTGATTAGGTACTCGTAGGCGGCGCCCAGGAGGTCGGGAAACTCGAAGTCCTCATCCAAAAGGCTGTACTTGTTGAAGTGGCTGATGAGTCGCCGCAGCTTTTCGTCCGGGATTTCCGACTCGCCGACTTTACGGGCGAAATTGATGTGGCCCAGGACACCGGACAGCGCCTGATGGTTCGAGTTCTCTAGCCCCGCCAGGGCCTTGTTCAGCTCGTTGGCGACGTTTGAATGCACGTCGTTTAGCAGCCGCTCCCATCGGGCGATGTGCGGGACAAAGAACGTCTTTTCGTATGAGGAAGAATGGTCGGCCCGCTGGAGTGCTTCTTGATCGGACCGGCCCAGCGCTCGCTGCTCTTTGAGAATCTTGTCGCGCTGCTGCTCGAACACATCCGAGCATCGCTTCAGAAACAAGATGCCGAAAATGTACTCCTTGAACTCCGAAGCATCCATTTTGCCGCGAAGGATGTCGGCTGCGGCGAACAGATGGCGTTCGAGTTTTTCAAGCGTAAGCTTGGCCATTAGCCGTGCACTCCCGTCCGGACTCGGCTTGCCGCCGACATTGTCTTGCTTTGGTTGATGTGCGCCTCGAGCTCGGCGATCTGACCGAGGACCTCTTCGAGCGCTGGCGCCTTGCCGAAGATCATCCCCGCCATGGCCGCGTAGTCGCGCGCGAGTTGAGTCGCCATTTCGGCGCTTGGCGAGAGCGTGAAACGGCCGGGTGCCGCGGTCGCGAGGTTCAGATCAGGGCTGTCGAAGAACATGCGAGCGTGCCGCACGCAGTCCACGCCAAGTGCAAGATCGGTTGAAGCAGCGCGTCCGACATCGGAGTCGAGCAGTCGGTAGACATCGTAGTAGTGCCGTGAAATGCGCTGCCCGCCGCCACGGAGCGCGCCCCGGGCGTCGAACCATTGGCGCAATCCGTGCAGAATGACGACCTTGTCCCAGAAGGTGCGCTCCGCAACGACGGTCCTGACGTCGGGCACGCTCAGCTTCAGGTCCGCGAGCACGTCGGCGACGTAGGGGCGGACGATGGCCGGCTGGTTCGGATCGAGCGCCGACTTGGCGCCGGACTCGATCTTCACCGCGGGCCTGACATAGCCCTCGTCAGCCGCCGTCACCTTCGGATACCAGATCAGCAGACTCTGCCGGTCCGGATCGTCCGGATCGAGCTCCACCCGGCCGGCCGCGGCGCCCAGGCCCGCCGCCTCTAGCGTCGCCCGCAAGCGATCCGCGACCTCAACGCGCATCGTCTCGTTCACATAGGCCTGACTCACGCCCTTGATGGCGTCGAGGCGCCGTCGCCGTTTCTTGCCGCTTAGCGCCTCCAGGTCATCGACGGTCGCGGCCTCGCCCAGATCGTCTCGGAAAATGGTGATGTCGATGTCTTCCGAGAAGCGGGAGATCAATCCGAAAGCCTTCGACAGCGATGTCCCGCCCTTGAACAGCAATCGAGGGCCGCCCGCTTTGGCGCCATTGAACAGCGCATCGAGCGTCCAACAGACCCAGAAGTCCTTCTCGATGTTCTGCTCCGGGGCGCCCAGGCGCTGCGCCGCGCCGAGGAAGGCGTCGCGACGATCCTCCGCGGCAGCCGAAAGGAAGGTGATGAAGCCGGGATTCATCGGCGGCCTCCGGGCTGTCGCTTGGTCTGTTTGCCCCGGGAGGATTCCAATTCATCGAGCAACTGCCGCAGGAAATTTTGCATCCAGTCCGGCAGGCTGGTGAACCCATCCCGCAAGTCCGCCGCGATGTCCGCGCCGTGATCGGGATCGGAGAGGATCGCGGCGAGACGCCGGTGAATGCGATCACGATCACTGTCGATCGTGCCGCGCAGCCATTGCAGCGCCAGGACGACGCGCATCGCCGGACGGCCCGCCCAATGCAGGCGGCTGGGCGCGGTCAGTTTGAACGTGATGGTTTGGGCACCCAACTTGATGGGACGCAGGCGCGCATCGGTGTGGACGGAGATCTTAGCCGGCACCGCATCCGTCAGCCCAAGGTCGTTGGCGGCTGTCAGTCCGTCGACCAGCATGCGCGCCTGGTCGCGTCGAGCAAGCGCGTCGATGACCCGGCGCGGATCGGGATTGGTCGGTTTGCCCGTCAGGCTGTTGGGCCGCGGCAGATCGTAAAGGCCGCGTGTGATGCGGCGGATCTCTCCGGCGCTGGTCATGCGTGACAGCGCCTGATCGATGGCGTCGCGCGAACCGATGTCCAGAAAATCGGTCGGCGTCCAGACGCCGAACGGCGCCTGGGCAGCCATCCGCTTTTGAATCTGGGATTTGAGATCCATCACCCCGCCCCTGTCAGAAAAATGTATACCTATTTCTGACCGCGGAGTCGAGGCTGTCAGAAAAATGCATACAAAATTCTGACATCCGTCCTTTCCGGAGGCTTCGCCCCGATACGGAACCTCTTCCAGGCTCCCGACCTCAAGCTTGCCGCTCAACCCGTCCGGCCCACCCAGCGCACGAGGCCCGGCGTCATGTAGACCAGCGCGCCGCGCGCGGCGCCCGTCGCCCGCAGATAGTCTTCGAGCTGACCAGCATGCAGACGAATATCCGCGTCGGACGGGTCGACATCGCTCTTCCAGTCGATGACCACCTCGGCGCGATCCCCGGCATGGGCAATGGCGTCGATGCGTCCGGCGAGCGCCCTTGGCTTCGAGCCACCCTCGAGCAGCGAATAGATCGGCCACTCGGGCGTCAGGCGCTCGCGAAGCGCCGCGACGTCGGGCAGCTGCAACGTGCGCCAGGCGGTCGCCGCGATTTCATCGGCGTCCGGAAGCGCCTCGCTGTCGTCCGGATCGAGGACCAGCTCAGCCAGCAGCTCGCGGGTCCGCCTGGCAAAGCGGCCCACCTCTTCGACGAGCTCGCCAGTCAGCACCTCTTCCATCAGCTTGTGCAGGAGAAGACCGCGCACGCGTCCCGCGCCGACAGGCAGATCGACCTCGGGCGCATCGCCGGCATCGAGCGTGATGGCCTCGACCGCCTCTAGGCGATCCGGATCGTGATCGCTCGGCCGGACCCAGGTCAGCGGAACGGCCGCTTCGTCGATGATCGCGCGCTCGGCGGCGAACAGCTCAGCGGTCTGCATATTCGGCGGGTCGGCGATCGTCGGCATCGGCGCCGGCGTCATGCGGGAGACGTCCAGCTCCGGCAATGCATCATGGCCGAGATCGACGATGCGCGCCCAGGACTTCTGCTCGGCCTGCGCCAATTCCGGCACGATCAGCAGTTCACGGGCCCGTGTACAGGCCACGTACCAGAGCCGTTCGCGTTCGCGCATCAGGCTTTCGTCATCGGTCTCGAGCGCCGCGCGCAGTTCGGGCGGCACGACGTCGCCAATCACCCAATGCAGCGTGTCGTCGTCAGCCCGGTGGACGAACGGCTCGCGGGAGCGGAGCAAGGTTGCGGTGTTGATCGGGATCACCACCGGCCATTCGAGGCCCTTGGCGCTGTGGATGGTGATGATCTCGATGGCGTCTCCGTCGGCATCGACGCGCCCTTCGTTGTAGGCGGCGCCATCGCGCCAATCGCGGCTCAAGTCGCGGGCGAAGCGCTTCATGCCTTTGACGCGGTAGGGCCGCGCCCGTTCGAGCAGCGCCTCGACGTTGGCGGCGGCTCGCGCGCTGCGGTCGCCTTCGCGCGCGCTCAGGATCGGCCGCACAGCCAGCCGCTCGACGGCTTCGGCGAGCAGCAGCGCGGGGGTTGTGGCC
>NZ_RZSX01000542.1:0-4449 GCF_004023105.1 Mesorhizobium sp. M5C.F.Ca.IN.020.32.2.1
GCCGTCGAGAGCGGTCTCGCCATGATGACCTTCGTCGATCTGGATGCCCGCCACCGCATGGCAATGGCCTTTGTCGGGCAGCGCATTGAATTGACAGTTGCAGCCATATTCGCAGGTACAATTGACGAGTTCGCGTCCCTTGATTTCCCAAGACGTCATGCTGTCCTCCCTGATATCGAAATATTAGACCATCAACATACACCTGCGCCGGCCGCACCGCCATCCTGTCGCGCCATGGAAGACGGCAGCCCATCCCGCCTTCTCGCTGAATAATTGGTGAACGTGCGCCTTGGAGATCGTGAGGCCGACATCGGAACGGCAGAAATGCGATCGGACCGGGCCTTTTCGACCGCACCCGCGAAGGTCCGAAAACGACCCCGAAAGCGGTCGTTTCCGATAGCAACCCGAGCAGCAAACGATTTTGGCAGGACTGGAAAAATCGGTCTCGAATGCTGCAATCATCATCATGTCCCGTCCAGGTTGTGGACACGTCCTTCTCAAAGGCGCACTCTTAGCGTGCGAAACGCGAGCTGGTGTTTCGTCCAATGCTTCACATGCTTGACTTGCGTCGGGTGATTGTCTGACCTGTCCCGGATACTTCCGGGTCGGCAGACTTCACATTGTGTCGCCTATCCGTGATCAGGCTACGGCCTAAGGCACGTTACAGCCCGTTCCGGATCAATTGGGAGGTAACAACATGCCTGATTTTCAGCGCAGAGAACTCCTTGTTCAAGGAAGCGCGGCTCTTGCCGCAATTGCGGCTCTCTATATCTCGCGTCGGGCTTACGCTTTTCCAGCACGGCCGAGCGAGGAAGTTGTTCCGTGGCTGGATCAGCCGACCGAAAATCCCGATCCGGTCGGTATCCAGAAGCAGCTTGTCTGGGAGGATTTGGATAGCTGGATAACTCCAAACGACAAGTTCTTCAGCATCTCGCATTTCAATCGACCAACGATCGACGAGAAGACATGGTCGATGGAGATCGGAGGCCTGGTGAAGAAGCCTTTGAAATTAACGCTCGCCGACATCAGGGCGCGACCGCGGCAGGAGATCGTTTTCACAGTGGAATGCTCGGGCAACCACGGTTTCCCCTTGTTCACCGGAGGCATCGGCAATGCCCGTTGGGCAGGGACGCCGCTCGCCCCGATCCTCAAGGAAGCCGGCATTCTGGAGGAGGGCATCGAGGTCGTTTTTTTCGGTACTGACAAAGGCGAGGTCGCAATACGCGACGTGAAGATGATGCAGAACTTCGCTCGCAGCATGTCGCTCGACGATGCGATGAATCCCGACAATCTCCTCTGCTATGAAATGAACGGAGCGGCCTTGCCGGCGGCCAATGGTTTCCCGCTGCGGCTCATTACTCCGGGCTGGTACGGGATTGCCAACGTCAAATGGCTGGAGCGCATCGAGGTTCGCGACACCCGCTTCATGAACCTTCTGATGGCCCGTGACTATGTCACCATCCGGGAGGAAGAGCACAACGGCGAGAGCGTGTGGACCGAGAACTCGGTTGGCCGAGCGCTGATAAAGTCCGCGCCTGCGAAGGTTACCCGGAAAGACTCGGACTACCGCGTCATTGGGGCAGCCTGGGGGGCGCCGATCGAGCGGGTCGAAGTGCAAATCGATCAAGGGCCTTGGGCACCAGCGACCATTGACCACAGTGAGGAGGCCGGGCACGCCTGGAAAATCTGGTCCCTGGACTGGGCAAGTCCCGCTCCTGGAGAACACACGGTGACCTCGCGCGCGGTCAGCACCACGGGACAAGTTCAACCGGCAATGGACGATCCCTTGATTGCCAAGAAACACACATACTGGGAAAGCAATGGCCAGGTGACGCGCCGCGTGCGTGTCGACTAGAGCATTTTGCAGCCAAATGGGATCATTTGGCGTCGGCCTAAATGCCGCAAAACATATAGTTAGAGCGAGTTACCGGTTCCAAGAGAACCGGAACCGCTCTAGACACGTTGCACCGGCACCGACTCCATATCGAGCGGACAGGTGTGGGTCGTAGATTCCTCACCCGTCCACGATGCTGATCTCCGCATCGACCAGGCACCAGGGTGCGTAGCGGAAATCGCGGATCTGGACGACCCGCTCGTCCTGCCATTCGACCAGCATGAAGCCGCGCACGGCGCCGTCCGGCTCCTGCGGGTTGCGGATCAGGATCGCCGGCCTTCCATCGACGAAGCCCAGCGACAGCGCCCAGTCGCTGATGCGGTCGTAATTGCCGAAATAGGTCGACACTTCGGCCTTGCCGCGCAGGCGGAGGCGGCTGACGAGTTCGAGCTGGATATCCTCGGCGATCAGCGCCCTGACAGCGTCGAAGTCGCGCGCGTTGAACAGATCGACATAGCGGCGCAGCCGCCGCTCGTCATCGGCGCCGAGCTTAGGCGCGGCGACGTGTTCGGGCTCGGCTGCCAGCAGGCGCAGCTGTGCCCGCCCGCGATGCAGCGCCGCCTTGGTGGCGGCGAGCGTGGCGCCGGTCACCTCGCAGGTCTCGTGCAGGGAAAGGCCGAGCACGTCGACCAGGATCACGGCGCTGCGCTGCGCCACCGAAAGCTGCATGAAGCTGCGCAAGCCGGTCGCCGCGGCGATCCTGCTGTCGGCGCTGCCGGAAGGATCCTCGATGGTGGTCATGTCGGTCTCGCTCATGCGCGACCTTTCCCGATGGCGCCGGCGCAGATGGTCTTGCGCGGCATTATGGGCGATGCGAAACAGCCATTGCTCGGGCCGCTCGACCGCCATGCTGCCGTCGACCGCCTGCAGCGCCTTCAGCAGCGTCTCCTGCACGATGTCCTCGCCGTCGATCACCGAGCCGGCCATTCGGGCGCAGTAGCGGTGCAGTTTGGGGTGTAGCTCGGCGAGCATCGCCTCCAGCGCCGGCCGATCGAATTTCCGTGAGATCATGGCGTTCTTTCGGCCCTGGCGCGGTCGCTCTATCCGGCTTTGCCGTCCTCAAGCACATGGTAGTTGCCGATGATTTTGGCAGGCGATCGCTTTACCGGGGTCGAACGTCGCTCCGCATGATTCTGCGTGAACGCCTCGAAGGCCGCAAGCCCGGTCAACGCGGATGGTTCATTTCCCTCGCCGACGACGTGGATGAACTCGCCGTCGTCCAGTTCGAGCACCAGATAGCGCACGCTCTGCGGCGCCGTCTCATCCAGCGCCTCGAACACCTTTGCAACCAGCGCGCGGTTCTCTTCCAGCCCGGTGTCTTTCACGCTGTAGCGAATGAGTTTGTAGGCCATGGTTCGTCTCCTGATTGGTTGGTCTCAGCAGAAGACGACCGGAGTTACCGAAAAGATTCTCGGCTCAGCATAATTCTTTTCGGCCGCCCGCGTCGTTCTTGCCTGTGGGCGGAATCAAGGCAGAAGAGAACCGATCAATGCTCGTACCAGTTGCCGTTATTCCACCAGGACCGCGCCAGGGCATCCTAGACCGGGCATTTCGCCTGCCAGGTCGCGGCCAACGAGAAGATGGGCGACGGCGGCTGGCGCTGGATCGAGCTGCTGCGATTTCGTCGAACACCCGGCCGGCGACCTACCGAATGCTTGCCAGGTTCGAGGGGCCGAGTGTGAGCGTCATAACCCCGTTCCGCCGCGGGTGCCGATCACGATGCGACGGTCGGGTTCCTGCAACTGTGACAGTGCGAGTCGGCCGGGGCCGGAAGTCCTCCTGCCATCACAAGGTTCGCATGAATGGTTAAGCGGCAACGCGCAGCTTCGTCACGATACGCTCGACCGCGGCTGTCAGCGATGTCGTGCCACGCCAACGTTCGGTTCCGGCCTGGCGCGTGAAGCGGCCGTTTGCAATGCCTTCGTACATGCCGAGCAGGGCGGCGGTAACCTCCGCGGAGAGCCCCGCCTCGGCCAGGACCGCTTCGCGCTGCTCCGGCGGCACGAGCACTGGCTCGACCGGACGGCCGAGAACCTTCGCAAAGGCAACCGCCACATCGCTGGCGCTCCAGTCTTCGGGCCCGGCCAGTTCCACGATGCGCGTTCCAGCCCAGTTCTGGGACATCAGCCGGGCGGCAGCGCGCCCGACATCGGTCGTGCTGACCATGGGAATTTTCCGGTCCGGTTCCAGAAACGACGGGAGCACGCCTTCCGAAACGCAAGCCTCAGCGACTTCCGACCAAGTTTCGACAAAATAGCCCGAGCGCAGAAAGGCCGTGGCGGGCGCGGTGCCGGCTAGCATCGCCTCGACCTGATGCAAGGTGGCAATGACCCCGGTGCCCGTCTCATGCTGCGCGCCAATCGACGATAGGATAACGCTCCTGGACAGATCGGCGCGGCGGACCGCCTGGGCAAGTGCTGCGCCGATCTCCGCTGTCTGTCCAAACGGATCGCCGGCGACGGGCGGGGGGTTGAGGAGAAACGCCGCCGTGGCGCCCTTCAAAGCGGCGGAAACCTGCTCTGCGTTATCAAGGCTGGCGAGGGCGACTTCGGCAC